>JAYUOP010000168.1:0-23157 GCA_043760745.1 Hyphomicrobiales bacterium | reverse complement strand
AAATTCCAAAAACAATCTTGACAGGTCAGATAGTCGCTCCCATTTGTAAGGACAAACGGGAGAAGGCCAATAATTTCAACGCCTTCGCCCGCACGCCTTCGTGTGGGAAAAGGTGCCCGAAGGGTTCGCAGTTTCTAAGAAACTGCTGAGATGAGGGACCTTAAACCCATATGCAATTCCCTTCCTCGCGAGTAGGGTGGCGGGGCGTGAGAATGCGACGAGAAGTACACAGTCTCTTGTGGACCTCAGATTAGAACTGTTCTAATCTATTTCCATGAAATCATTCTCCTCCCTTACCGAACAAGAAATTCTCGCTCTCGCTATTTCTTCTGAGGAGGATGATGGGCGGACTTATCTGGGGTTTGCTAATCGGTTGGCTTCGGAATTTCCGGCGTCGGCGCGGGTGTTTTCGGAGATGGCGGCGGAGGAGTTTGACCATCGGGACTGGTTGACGAAGACCTATCAGAAGAAATTTGGTGATTTTATTCCGTTGATCAGGCGGTCCGATGTGACGGGGTTTGTGCAGCATCGCGCGGCATGGCTCACCTCTGATTTGCGGCTTGATGATATGCGGAAACGCGCCGAGGTTATGGAGCTTGAGAACCATCGGTTTTATGCCGCGGCGGCGGAAACCAGCTTTGATCCCGACATCAAAAAACTTTTGACGAAGCTCAGCGAGATTGAAAAAGGCCATGGTGATTTGGCCAAACGCCTTACGGAATTACATATGACAGCAGATGCAAAATCATCTGAAGCGGACGCTGAAAAGCGCTTGTTCTTGGTTCAGGTTGTGCAGCCGGGACTAGTTGGGCTGATGGATGGCTCCGTGTCTACTCTTGCTCCCTTATTTGCGGCAGCTTTTGCGACGGGCGATACTTGGGAGACTTTTCTGGTTGGGATGGCGGCTTCAATTGGGGCTGGGATTTCGATGGGATTGGCGGAAGGTCTTTCTGACGATGGCAAGCTTACGGGGCGTGGTCACCCCACTATTCGCGGACTATCAGCTGGTATTATGACGGCGGTGGGCGGACTTGGTCACACCCTGCCCTATCTCATTCCCGATTTTCAATTGGCCACATGGATTGCGTTTGGCGTGGTGATTGTGGAGTTGGGTGTGATCTCGTGGATCCGTTACAAATACATGGACACGCCATTCCTGAAAGCCGCCTTCCAAATTGCGGTTGGCGGGTTTCTGGTGTTTCTTACCGGTATAGTGATCGGCAGCGCTTAAGCATAAGGGCCTTCAAGCCCAAGTTTTCGCATCAAGCTGGCATGTTGGTTAAAGGCCAGCACCAACGCTTCGCCATGACGCGCAATAAGCGCTGCACGGCGATCAGGGTCAGTGGTTGTAGCGATAGAACCCCACATGGCGGCCATGGTTTCAGCGGTTTTGCGCGCCTGATCAGCGTGGTCAGCGGCGCGGGCAATATCATTGGCAGTGACACGTCCCACGGCTGGCATGGTGGCGGCTCCGCCTGATGTATAACCATCCGGAATATCGCCTTTGATATTGGTCACGCTGCGATAGTGGATGCATTCAAAAATTTGATCAACAGCTTGTTTGGCACCCGCCACGCGCGACGGGTGATCGGTGTCAGCGGCGGCGTGGGGCAAGAGTTCGAGGCGGTCAGAAAATTTTGCTAACAGAGATAAATATGGTTTCATTGGACCGGAAAGTGCGCCGGTTTTTTCATCTTTAAAAATGTCGGCATCGATCGAGGCGTAAGATATTTGCCCTGATGCCATGGCGGCACTCAAGGCTTCCGCATCAACGCATTCGCCGCGATCATAATTGATAACGATAGCGCCCGGTTTCATTGTGCTTAAAACTTTCGCGTTGATGATCCCAGCGTTGGCGTAGCGGTTCGTGCTGGCATCAAGGGGGCCAAGACCGGTGTGCGGACTGACCACATCAGCAAGGTGCGCTGCAGCTTCTGGTGTTTCCGCAAAATGGAAGCCTTCGCTTTCAATCCAGCGCTGATGTTTTGGCCGGGCATAAATCGAAACCATCATGCCAAAGCCTTGTGCGAGTTTTGCCATTTCGCGACCGATGTTGCCATAGCCAATGATGGCGATTTTCTTACCTTCAAGTTTGGCGGTGGGATATTCACGCAAATTGCGACCGGTATCAAAGTCGTTGTTCACAACACGATTGTGCAGGTCAGCGACAGGCAAATTTGGCAACACTTTGAGGAGTGCTTTCATGGCCATCTGGGCTGTGGCGCGGCTGTTAAAACTTGGCGTGTTCATGAGCGGGGCGGCACCGCCCACGCCATTGCCACCACCCCAAGAGGCCGAGCCCATGTTGCCAGTGCCGGCACCAATGCGGACACCACCGTGGGCGAACTTTGCAGCTTTTGGAATGAAGGTTGCTGCGGCGATGACCGCGTCATAATGGCCATCCGCAGTTTCGGCCAACAGCTCTGCTTCAGTGGACAGGTTTGGTTGATAGAAGAAATGGATTTTGCCCGCTTCGAGGGCAGCGTGATTTATCGCAGTGCCATGATGAAATGCACCGCTACGCGATTTTACGTGGGCAGCTACTTCGGAAGGATCAGGCTTTCCTTTGGCATCAAACGCCAAGCCAATGGCATCACAGATCAAAACTTTATAGGCGCGGTTTGGATCATCATAACGGGTGCGTGCACCAAAATGAGCAACGCTGGAAGGAATAATTTCGCCCAGCTTTGCGAGTTCTTCTTCTAACACGACCACCTTGGCGCGAAGATAGGCGTATTGCAGATTTTCGAGCAAAGCCACGATGTCATCGGCATCGCGAATGCCGCCAATCCAGGCGCGATAATCACCGGGGGTTCCGGGAAAGGCGTTGATATAACGGGCGACGTCCAAGCCTTTTTCATGTTCACCATTGGGATGGGTCATACCATCATAGCTCAAGAGCTGTTTGGAGCGGGCGATGATGCGGGCATGCGTTGCGGGGTCGGTAATGTCAGCGTTCCGCACCTTTAGAAGTGTCACTGCAGCGCCGCGCCTTGGCTCATCAGCTACGCCTGCTTCCAGCACGGTGCTGGTTTTGAGCCAGTCATTTATTGCTTGGCGATTGGCAACTGAACGTTGGTTTAAGTTGGCAACTGAACCCACTCGCTTTTCCATTTGTTGCAAACCAAAAGTGGTTTCTGCAAAAGCCAAGGTTGAGAAAGTATTGATTACGCCGCCCAACATTTTATTGGTTTCGGGGTCATAGAACGGACCAATTTTAACCGTGCGTTCACCGCTCAAAGGTCGCTTGGCATCAACCGGGGCTGCTAACTTTAACTGCCGGGGAATGGCCCATGATGGGTTTTGCTGATTGGTTTCGACGAGTGCCAAAGCATGTGGGGTAAAGTTGATGACATAATAACCGGAGATGCCGCCAATGGCTTTTTGAAATGGCATGAAGAAACAACATTTCTGCATCGCTTCGGCAACGATGGCTTCGCCCCACGGCATAGCACCCAGCATAGACGTTGCATCCAACATCGCATGATGTTCACTTGGATTTTGATCGATCCATGCGAGCAGGTTCTTGATGTCGGCGGCGGCATAGGTCGTCGCCCCCGTGGTTTCATGACCAACGCCGAAGAAAATTTTAATGCTAAGTTCTCTTAGCTTTTTTGCACTTGGAATTTGGCCTTCATCATCGGTGAAATGCAAGCGGTGTTCATCGCCACCTTTGGAGTAACGCATGAGCTCAACAATTTGCGCGCCCCATGATTGACGGAAAAAACCTCCAGATTGGGCGGCTTTTGACTCAGGAGCTGGCGTATCAATAAACACGTGCTGGCCGGGATCATTGTTGGTCAAGAGATGCAATGCAGCGACGGTAAATCCAGAATGCCCGCCGCCTAAACCCACCGCCATTTTATTGGCTTTAGAAAAACCGAAATAGCGATGAATTTCACCCATCATATCGAGGAGCACTTTATCAGCGGGATAACCCCGGTGCATGGACCGCGACATTTCAGCGACCGTGAATGGTCCCAGATCATTGCCTTTATCATCCAGCTTACGGTAGGTTTTTTCGAGCCAATGTTCAAATTCAATGCGCTGAGCGCGTGCTGCCATTTCATCTGGCACGGCATCAGTAATTGGTCCCACACCAAAAAAAGGATTGACGGTGCGCGCAGGCGGCCCCTTCATGGTTGCGTCTACCGCGGATTGACGAGAAGCGTGCAAAGAAGCAATCGAGTGCATGATAGCGTTTCCAAAACTTTGGTTTTTATTGTTACTAAGTCTGGCCCACGAATTTGATTTTTGCGCGTCACCTTCGGCGTGATCTCACTCATTTCCGACATCAATTGATTTGAGGTGCGCTCACAGTTGCTCGAACTTGCTGAGGTAATTCATGCAAAGCTCAACCGTGCCTAAGGTGAAAGTGGTCCCAAGGGTTTTGGCCAAATCAGTTTCGGGGCGGGAACCGAGCCACGCGACGAGAAGTAAACGGCGCAACATCACGAAGGTTGGGATTTCTTCTTCGTCGGCAAAAGAGAGTGATGTAATCCTGCGATAACCTTTTACCCAAGCGGCCAACAACTCTGGTACTTTCGGGTCATGCTCATAGAATGAAACCGTGACGGCGGCGTCATACATGAACCAGCCAAAACCGCAGTCATCAAAGTCGATGATTTTTATATGCTCGCCGTGCAGCAAAAGATTTGCGAGGCGGCAATCACTATGAATGAGGCCAAAACGATCGGCAGATTTGCCATATTGTAATAGGCGGCGGTCAATAAGATTTACGGTGCGCTGGAAAATTTCAGCTATGGTTTGGTCA
Source organism: Hyphomicrobiales bacterium (assembly GCA_043760745.1). Classification (GTDB taxonomy): domain Bacteria; phylum Pseudomonadota; class Alphaproteobacteria; order Rhizobiales; family Aestuariivirgaceae; genus Aestuariivirga. The sequence goes on along the minus strand of JAYUOP010000168.1, from coordinate 18,383 downwards.
ATACCAATGCCACCGCGCCAATGGCCCCAGTGCGGATTTTGATCGCCAAGGCTGCCGGCAAAATCCCATGTGAGGCGGGTGAAATTGGGGGGGCGTTTCCAGTGCTTGGAATGGGCATGCATGTTTGCTGCAATTGCACCCAAGGTTTCGAATGAGGCTTGAAGGTCGTGGTCAATTCTTGGCTCTTTGCCCTCCTGCCACAGAAAAAGTACAGCATGACGGGCTTGGTTTGTTTGTGGATCGATAATCGTCTGCACCAATGTTCCATTGTATCCGGCGACAGGTTGCGGGGTTTTGGCCACACCTTCTTTTCGCAATGAAATAATCCAAGCTAACTCTGAAGCAATGGCGGCTGGGCTGTGATAGCCAGCACGATGAATACGCAATGCCCATTTGCGGCCGTCGCTGGCTGTCACACAAAAAGTCGCGTTCTCCGAATGGTTGATGAGCGAAATTGTGCAATCTTGTGGCAGATCATAACACGCCACAGCTAGCTTGGCTAAAACGTCGAGAGTACTCAATTTATTTTGGGAGGCTCTGCTAAATCAAAGGCGGGTGGACCTGTCAGGTCCGTTCCGCCTCCGGGTACAATGATTTCAATATTGGGGTCAACAACAACTTCTTCATCTAAGAAAGCGGTGACCAATTGCGGGAAAGCAATAAGGATGACGACAAGCAAGACTTGCAAGACAACCCATGGAATTGCACCCCAATAAATGTCGCTACTCTTAACTTCGGGCGGTGCAATGCCGCGGAGATAAAACAAAGCAAAACCAAAGGGCGGATGCATAAAGCTGGTTTGAATATTTGCGCCAAGCAAAACGCCAAGCCATATCAAATTGATGCCAAGCGCCTCTGCAGCAGGCACCAGCAAGGGCACAATGATGAAGGCGATTTCAAAGAAATCCAAAAAGAATGCGATAATGAAAACGAAGATGTTGACGAAGATAAGAAAGCCAACTTCGCCACCGGGCAGATTGACGAGGAACCCTTCGATCCATTCCTTGCCGCCGACCCCTTGGAACACCAAACTGAAGATGCGAGAGCCCAAGAGAATAAATACGACCATAGCGGTAATCCGCATGGTGGTTTGCATGCCTTGATAGATCAAGGGCCACGTCAGGCGGCCATTAAACCAAGCGAGTAAAATGGAGCCCATGACACCCATAGCGCCCGCCTCCGTAGCCGTAGCCAATCCCATAAAAATTGTTCCAAGCACGATGAATATGAGAGCAAGCGATGGCACCATACCGCGGATACATTTTTTGGCGAGGGCCCAGCCACGCAGCACACGCGCTTCTGGTGGTAAAGCTGGCACATCGAGAGGACGCCAATAACTCAAGATAAACACCCAAGCCATGAACAAAAGCACTTGGACAACACTCGCACCCATCGCACCTTTGTACATTTCGCCAACATCTTGGCCAAGTTGATCAGCAAGAATAACCAGAACGAGAGATGGTGGAATAAGTTGCGTAATCGTGCCAGAGGCGGCCACAACACCGGTGGCGTGGCGCACATTATAGCCATATCGCATCATGATTGGCAGCGATATCAAACCCATGGCAATGACCGAAGCGGCAACCGTTCCGGTGATTGCGCCAAGCACAGCGCCGACAAGAATAACAGCATAAGAAAGCCCGCCACGCACGCCGCCAAACAATTGGCCAAAGCCTTCAAGCAGATCTTCAGCAAGTCCGCAGCGCTCTAATATGGCGCCCATAAGCGTGAAAAAAGGAATGGCAAGCAGAAGATCGTTAGTCAAAACGCTGTGGAGTTGGAATGTGAGATTGCCCATGAAGTCGGCAGAAATCAGGCCAAGCTCAATGCTGATCAAACCAAAGAACATGCCCACAGCAGCGAGCGAAAAAGCGGCCGGATAGCCATAAAGCATAAACAGAATGAGTCCCGCAAACATGAGCGGAGCCATATTATGGGTGAGAAGATCGATCATTGTACTGGCTTCTCATAAGTGTGTTCGCGCTTATAGTCAGTGGTGAGTGTCGCCCCACATTTGATGAGTTCTGAAACGCCTTGCAAAAGGACAAGCCCAAATCCCAATGGCAAACATAATTTGGCGGGCCAGCGCGGTAAACCGCCAGCATTCTGCGACAGTTCGTTATTCGTATAAGCCTCAAGAAACCAAGGCCACGTGATGGCAATCATGAGCACGCACATTGGCACAAGGAAGAATAATCCGCCGAATAAATCCATCCATGCTTTCTTGCGGGACGACATTGCGCCGTAAATCAAATCAACGCGCACATGCTCATTCATCTTGAGCGTCCAGGGAGCACCAAGCATAACCATGCCAGCAAACATTGCCAATTGAATATCGCTCAGGGTATTTGAATTATCGCGGTAGAGATCCAGTATCCACGCAAAACTATCGCCAAAGATTTTCACTTGGTTATCGAGATAAATCAATGTGCTGATCGAGTAGCGAAACAATGCGTTGAATGCACTCACGCAGGCGGCAATCAAAACCAACCACGTGGCGAAGACACCGACACGGCGGCTAATGCCATCAATAAAGCGGCTGATGGCAAGAAGCGACGCCATGAATATTTCTCCCTTGAAAACCGACCCCTTGCTGAGGCTCTTGTTTCTCAGCACACATTAGGGTGAAAGTCAGAAATCACACAAGGAAATTCGCGTGGAACTTATCCCTCAATTCATCAAGCTTGATGGGCGGCAATCAGAAACCGCTTTGGCAATCCAGCGCGGTGTTGGCCGCCTGATGCGGGCTTTCAATTTTGCGTATCTTTATGAGTTCACTTTGACAACTGGACGGCGTGCGGACGTTATCGGGATTGGGGCCAACGGCGCTGTATGGATTATCGAGATCAAATCTTCAGTCGAAGATTTTCGTGTCGATACGAAATGGCCAGAATATCGCGACTATTGCGACCGTTTGTTTTTCGCCATTCCGCAAACACTTGATCCAGAGATTATGCCCGGGGATGCAGGGCTCATCATTGCGGATCAATGGGGAGCCGAAATGATGCGGGACGCGCCAGAAACAGGGCTGCATGCCAGTCGCCGCAAAGCGGTGACGTTAAGCTTCGCGCGAACAGCTGCTCAACGCTTGCAAGGATTGACCGAGGTATAAACTTACTTTGGCGCGCGCTTAGCCAAAATCCGTTGCAGCGTGCGACGATGCATGTTGAGGCGCCTTGCAGTTTCAGACACATTGCGACTACAGAGCTCAAACACCCGCTGGATATGCTCCCAGCGCACCCGGTCCGCCGACATTGGATTTTCGGGTAACGCATTGCGGCTGTCGATACTTGAAATTAATGCGCCATAAACTGCGTCGGCATCGGCGGGCTTCGCCAAATAATCAATTGCACCTAATTTTACGGCGGTGACAGCGGTGGCGATATTGCCGTAACCGGTCAATACAACAACGCGTGAATCTGGGCGCAATGCGTGCAAAGCTTCGATGACGTCCAGACCATTGCCGTCCGTTAAACGGAGGTCCACCACAGCAAACCCGGGTGGCTGTTTTTTTACCTCGCTAATGCCTTCGGCTACAGTATCCGCCATGCGGACTTCAAAGCCTCTAGCTTCCATAGCGCGACCAAGCCTGGTTAAGAACGGTTTATCGTCATCAACAAGCAACAGGGTCTTATCAGCTGGCAACACAATGTCATTCATTAGCATAACTTAACTCCACGTTAGGCAGACTTATAGGCTTTCAATTTTGCCTTGCCTAGCACTCCTACGTAAATGTCTCATTGACTGGATCGACTAACGTCTACCATTGCCCGCGGCCAAGTGACCAACACTGTCGCACCGCGGTCGGGAAGTTTGCGATTAGCGAGCGAAACAATTGCTCCGGACCGCTCCAATAAGGTTTTCGCAATGAAGAAACCAAGCCCCATGCCCTCGTGGCGACCGCGCTCTGGATCGTGGTTTTGATCATAACCCGGACGCGATGTGACAAAAGGATCACCTAAGCGATCCATAATGCTCAACTGGAATCCGGGACCATCATCAACCACGGTGATCGATAAAATACTTGTCGTCCAACGCACAGTGATAAGAACTTGTTGATCGGCAAAATCGATGGCGTTTTCGATGAGATTACTCAGTCCATAGTTGATCGCTGGATTGCGCCGAAAGACGGGCTCAGTAGGCACTGTGGTTTCAGCGCTGGCAATATCGATCACTACTTTGATATCTGGCCCGCGTAAGGGCGCTACCAGATCTTCGATCAACACCGGCATTTTGGCCATGTTATAGATATCGTCTTCAGGAGCTTCACGATTGGCAAGTCTGGATAAAATTTCGCGGCAGCGGACCGATTGGCTGACCAGCAAATCTAGGTCTTCTTTATGCAGTGAGTTCACCGAGGTTTCGCGCTGCATTTCTTTGGCCACTAGCGCAATTGTCGCAAGGGGCGTTCCCAACTCATGGGCGGCAGCGGCAGCAAGACCATCAAGGGCAGATAGTCTTTGTTCACGCGCCAAGACCAGTTCGGTGGCGTTGAGCGCTTCTGACATTTGCTTTGATTCTTGGGCAATACGGCGCACGTAAATGGTTGTAAAAACCAAGCCAGAGGAAATCGCGGCCCACATGCCAATAAGATAAGTTGGTGGCAAGATGAGTGGCGCAGAACTGCTCCATGGCAGTGGAAAATGTTGAAAGGCAAGCAGTGACGCACAACCAAAGGCAAGCGCACTGAGGCCAACGGTCCAAACCAAAGGCAGGGAGGCTGCCGAAACGGTAACAGGAACCAGAAAAAGAAAAGCAAAGGGGTTTTCTAAGCCGCCAGTCAAAAACAATAACGCGGCCAATTGCAAAATATCATAGCCCAGCAAAAGCCCCGCGGGCTTGGCGGACAAACGCGAATTTGCCCGCCAACGTAGGGTTAGAAAAATATTCAACCATGCACTCAGCGCTACAATCCCAAGACAGGGACCAAGGAGAAGTGGGAAGCCTAAGCCAAAATAGACAACCAAGACCGCAAGGGATTGCCCAAGGACCGCCAGCCAGCGCAAACGCACGAGAGTTTGCAAGCGCAGTAACCCTAAGTTTCGGGTTGGGTTCATTGTCACATTTTCGTTGGTCATAGGATTTCCAATTTACCAGTAGGCTTCCTTAGTCTAGGAACAGCCATCATGCAAAAACCTTCATTGTTGCCATCTCTGAAACGAATAATCCTTGCTTTTGGTTTTTTAGCACTGGCACTGGTTTTGGGTCTAGCGGCCTTGCTGCGGCCGCTTCCGATCACAGGAAGTGGTACGGCTTTGGTGGGTGGGCCGTTTGTAATGGTCAACCACTTGGGCGAAACGGTTACGGAAAAAACCTACACTGGCAAATATATGCTGGTATTTTTTGGTTTTACCTTTTGCCCTGATGTTTGCCCCACTGAGCTGCAAGTGATGACAGCGGCATTGGAACAGCTGGGCGAAGAGGCGCAAAACATCGTACCGATTTTGGTAAGCGTTGATCCCGGGCGCGACACGCCAGCGGCGATGAAGGCCTATGTCGAAAATTTCTCGCCGGCACTTCAAGGCCTCACCGGCAGCCCTGAGCAGGTGGCGGCAATGGCTAAAGTTTACCGGGTGTTTTATCAGCGGGTCGAAAACGCCAAGAGCCCGGCGGACTATACGATGGATCACAGCTCGATTATTTACTTGATGGGACCCGATGGCAAATTCATAAAGCATTTCAGCTATACAACGGACGCAGCCGCCTTGGCTGCGGGACTAAAAGCGGCGCTCTAAACCCATCATAAGGTTGGGCTTGCGGCAAGCCTTAGGACTTGTTACGGTTGCACTGCAGCAATTTTGCGGGCGAAGGACGGAATACGAAGCTTATGCTCTATCACTTCTATGAAATGAACCATGCCGCTTTTGCGCCTGCCCGCGCCCTTGCATCCGCCAGTATGCAGTTTTGGCAAAACAGTGGAAACCCACTCGCAGATTCGCCCATGGGGCGCGGAGCAACCGCTGCTTTAACCCTGTTTGAACGGGCAACGCGTCGCTTCGCAAAGCCTGCGTTTGGCATCAATGAAGTTTCGGTTGCTGGCGAAGTGCGCGCTGTTACGGAGACTGTTGTGCTGGATTTGCCGTTTTGTCGGCTTTTACATTTTGCGAAACAAGGCGGGGCCGAACAACCAAAGCTCTTGCTCGTAGCGCCGATGTCCGGCCATTATGCCACACTTTTACGCGGTACGGTTTCAACCATGTTGCCCGACTTTGATGTTTACATCACTGATTGGAAAGACGCGCGGTCGGTTTCGCGGTGGGAAGGCAACTTTGATCTTGATGATTATGTTGATTATCTTATCCAGATTTTTCATCATTTGGAAACACCGGCACATGTGATGGCGGTTTGCCAACCTTCGGTTCCGGTTTTGGCGGCAGTAGCACTGATGAACGGCAAGACCGATCCCTTGGCGCCGCGCAGCATGATCCTGATAGGAGGCCCAATTGATACGCGGTCAAACCCAACAGCGGTTAACAAACTGGCCAAAGAAAAGGGCATCGACTGGTTCAAGAAAAACGTCATTATGACGGTGCCTTATCCACTTGCCGGAGCGATGCGGCGGGTTTACCCGGGCTTCTTGCAGCTTACGGGCTTCATGACCATGAACCTTGATCGCCATGTTTCTGCCCATCGCGAATTGTTTTGGCATCTTGTGCAAGGCGATGAAGATAAACACGCCGAATTCTACGATGAGTACATGTCCGTGATGGATTTAACGGAAGAGTTTTATCTCCAAACCATTGAGCGGGTATTTATCAATCATGATCTTCCCAATGGCACCTATCGCCATCGCGGCCAGCTTATTGATTGCACCGCGATTACTAAAACCGCGCTGATGACCATTGAAGGTGAACGTGATGATATTTCAGGTGTTGGCCAAACGGAAGCGGCACATGAAATTTGTTCTGGTTTGGCAGCAGATAAGAAACTGCATTATTTGCAAATGGGTGTTGGGCATTACGGTGTGTTTTCTGGATCGAAATTCCGGACGGAGGTGGCACCCAAGATTGCTGCCTTTATAAGTCAGCATAACGTCTGATGGTGCTTGGCCGCCTGTTTGGGAAACCTGCGGTAAAGCCTGCGCTCAAGCCACTCAGTTTGACGATTGATGACCAAGTGATTGCCATTGCTTTGCGCCGCAATGCCAAAGCAAAACGCCTGACATTGCGCATGAACCGAAGCGGTGATGGCGCAGTGCTCACAATGCCACTTCGCGCGAGTGTGGTGGAGGCGGCGCGGTTTGTTGAAACCTCCAAACTTTGGGTGGCCAATCAGTTGCTGAAGGTAAAACCTTCCACAATTGTGAGCGATGGCAGCGTGGTTACGTTTCACGGTGAAGCTTACAAAGTTTCCGCTATTGGCGGCACACGAGGGTTGGTTCATCTGGTGGATGGAGAACACACCATTATCGTTCCGGGGGCGACCGCCCATGTGAACCGTCGTTTAGAGGATTGGCTGAAAGGTAACGCAAAGCTTGCGCTGGTTGCAGCGACCGCGCGCTATGCTACGGCGATGAATTTGCGCTACACCAAAATTTCTATTCGTGACCAAAAAACCCGCTGGGGGTCTTGCTCATCTTCTGGTGAATTATCGTATTCTTGGCGTCTGGTTTTAGCCCCACCTTTTGTGTTGGACTATGTGGCAGCGCATGAGGTGGCTCATCTTGCCGAAATGAACCATGGCCCCCGATTCTGGCGCTTGGTTTTAACCCATTGCGCGCGCGCTAGCGACGCTAAACGCTGGCTCAAGGCCCATGGCCACGATTTACATCGGTTTAAGATATAGAGTTATTAGCGAACCTATTGGCCCGTTTACAATCGGCTTTGATAGCCGCTCTGCAAGAAACAACCACATGCATGCGCGGATCATTCTCTTTGAGGACTTGCGTGCGCGCCATTTTTACATCAATTTTTGATGTTCGATCACTTAAATAAATGATGGAATATTATCTTTAATGTGTCATTTTTCTTGCAAAACTCCTCTTATGTTGGCTAGGTGCACACCAGAACATCGGGAGAATTTGCCATGACGAGCCCTCAAGATCATATTATTCGTGCTGAGTTGAATGCCATTGGCCTGCGTTGGAGCCATCACATTTCATGGAATGCGCCAGCGCCAGAACTTTTTGGATTGGCGTTATCGCGCGGCGAGGGGATTGTTGCCGAAGGTGGTGCACTGGTGGTGAATACCGGGCGTTATACTGGCCGTAGTCCACGAGACAAGTTCATTGTGCGCGATGGCACCACAACTGATACCGTTTGGTGGGATAATAATGGGGCTTTAACCCCTAGCCAATTTGCTAATCTCAAGACCGATTTTCTGGCGCATGCCCGGTTAAAGTCACTTTTTGTACAAGATCTTGTGGCTGGTGCTGATCCTTCGCATGCGATGCCAACCCGGGTCATTTGCGAATTTGCTTGGCATGGGCTTTTCATTCAACATTTGCTCCGCAAACCAGAGCCAAAGAAAACATTCACGCCGCAGCTTACGATTATCAATCTTCCGAGCTTTAAGGCAGATCCCGCCAAACACGGGACCAACTCTGATGTCGTGATTGCTTTCGATTTGGCGGCAGGTTTGGTTCTTATTGGCGGCACGGAATATGCCGGCGAAATCAAAAAGGCGGTTTTCACCGTGATGAACTATGTGCTGCCGGCGCAGGGCGTTTTACCGATGCATTGCTCAGCCAATCAAAACGCTGCTGGCGAAACAGCTTTGTTTTTTGGCCTTTCTGGCACAGGAAAAACAACCCTATCCTCCGACCCAGAACGCCCATTGATCGGCGATGATGAACACGGTTGGTCTGATGACGGCATTTTCAATATTGAGGGTGGTTGTTATGCGAAAGTCATCAAACTTTCGGCTGAAGCAGAACCTGAAATCTATCGGTTGAGCAATAGCTTTGGCACTATTCTCGAAAATGTTGAGCTTGCGCCGAATAGCCACCGCGTCGATTTTGATGATAGCAAAAGGACCGAAAACACCCGTGCGGCATATCCTCTCTCCGCGGTTAAAAATGTGGTTGAAGATGGTCAAGGAGCAACACCTAAGACTATTATTTTCTTAACCGCGGATGCTTTTGGTGTCTTGCCACCAATCGCGAAGTTAACCCCGGAATTGGCAATGTATCACTTTCTCGCTGGCTACACCGCAAAGGTTGCGGGAACTGAGCGCGGCGTGAAAGAACCACAAGCTACGTTTTCAACCTGCTTTGGCGCGCCATTTTTGCCACGCCCGCCGCAGGTTTATGGTGATCTGCTGAAGCGCTTGATGGCTGAGAATAATGTGACCTGTTACTTGTTGAATACGGGATGGTCCGGCGGCGGATATGGCTGTGGTCAGCGGATGCCAATTGCCGTCACACGGCAGATTTTAAATGCCGCTCTTGCTGGCGAATTGGATGAAGATACGATGCGGATTGATCCGAATTTCGGATTTGCAGTGCCAACTTACATTAAAGGTGTTGAAGCAAAAATGTTGAACCCACGGGCAACATGGCAAGAAGGTGCTATGTATGATCAGGCAGCATTACAGCTTGCCGCAATGTTTGCTGAGAATGCCCAAAGGTTCTCACGCTCAGCGACACTCATTGCGGCCGAGTAACTAAATCGGTTTTGAAACGGCTTGCTGCGAAAGACAAATCTGGTCGCACTCTGCCGAACTGATGGGTTGCTCGAAATGCATGCAGCGATAGCCGTCAGTGTTCGAAATATTGGCGCGGAAAAACCGGCAATCGCGACAAGTGCCAAAGCTTGGCGCTTGTTGGCGCGAGGCTTCTTGGGCTAAGAGTTCGGTCAAACCTTTGTCAAAACGGCGCTGGGTTTTTCCGCCAAGATTGGCAATATCACCAACAAGTGCCTGCAGCGGATCATTGGCGAGTGTAGCTAGTCCTTTCGGCGTCAATGTCAAAGCGACCGATCGTTTTTCGGTCGGGCGAATAGATTTTGAAACATGGCCTTTGCGTTCAAGGGCCTTCACCGTTTGCGAAATAGTCCCCTTGGTTGCACCTAAGTACAATGTAAGAGCACCAGGCGAGTTTGAGAACCGATTGGCTTTGGCGAGGAAGCGCAGCGCTTCCCATTGCGCTGGGTTTAGCCCATCACCATGGTTGGCAGAACGCATCAACCTTGCCAAGCGCTCTAAGCGCCCAAGGGTTACCTCTGGCGAAACGTCTTCTTCACTGTCATTAGATTTTGACATTTCAGCTCTTCTCAAAAATCAACATCGCCAAGTGTTGGGTCTACCGCAATCGGTCGGGTTCGTGATAATCTATGATCTGCCGTGTCAATTGCGACACATGCATGGCTAGAACAGAAAAAATCTTTATGAAGTATCCCCTTGAAGGGTGAGATACGGCAATAAAACTCGAGAGGATCACGAGTCTTGTAGTAATGTTTCAATTATTTTTATCCAGTCGGGACAATAATTGAAATCTAACGCTTGCTTGGACGACAATGATGGCTATATTCCGCCGCGAATTGATGGAGAGGTGGCCGAGTGGTTGATGGCGCCCGCCTGGAAAGCGTGTTTACGTGAAAGCGTAACGGGGGTTCGAATCCCCCTCTCTCCGCCAATTCACTTCTCAAGGCCGCTTGAGAAACTTTTGCAGCACATTTTTGGTGACTTGAATAACCATGGGATCACGTCTCATGAGGCCTGCGACCCAGTCGGTAGATCCAGCGTGGAAGACTTCACCTTTTCCTGATTTAAAATTAACAATGAGCCCGCAGCCCAGCTTGGTCTTAGCAATGGTTGCAGGGGTGGTTTCGCCATGCAAAACCCGCGCTACATATTCGGCATCTTCGGTCCCCAGAAAGGTGTGGTTGGACATAATGGTCTGACCTTCTTCTAGGGTTGACGATAGTCCCAACGCCAAAATCTCCATATCATAATGGTGCGGCTGCAAAACCTCTGGGAAAGGTAAGCCATCGCGCATGGTGTAGCAGAGGCCATCAACTTCATAGCCAAAAATGAAACTGTCGGCTCCCAATACATCACCATAATAGAGCCCGGTGTGAGTAAAGGCCCAATGTTCGGGGCGATAGATTGGGAAACCTTTGGCGCCGCGCGGCGAACAGCCGGACCAACTGGCATAAAGCCCCATGGTTGCGTTGAGGCCAAAGCTTGCTGCACCGGGGCGATCAAGTTCGGATGCTTCCCAAGATTCGGTGACGAGGTGGCGTGGTCCAGACACCATATAGGGGTCATCGGTTGATGCTGTATACTTATAGCAGACTTGCGTTGTGCCGTCATTTTCGAGACGAATTTGCCACATGAAATTGCCGGCAAAACGCGCCACGTGACCACCACTACGCACATAATTGTCAATAGCGTCGCGCATTTTCCAAGACCAATATTCATCGTGGCCTACCATCGTAACACAGCGATATTGGTTCAGAATCTCAGGGCGTTCATGCAAATCGGTTTGCGAGATGATATCAATTTCGATATTCTCATTTTCGGCAAAGATGATGAAATGACGTTCGAAACTTGCCCAACCTGCCGAGACATATTTTTTGCTATAACCATTGGCATAGGCCCATTCCATATGGGGATAACGCGGCGCTGAATTTATGGCGGGTGGCGTGGTTAAAACTGCGCGCGGCGCATCTTCAGGCAGCACAACAAAACCTTTGGCGAACGGTCTTTGCAGACTAACGACTGGGGCGAAGGCATTCTTATCCGGTCCGCAATATCCTTGATAATGATTTGAGCCGCCCCAATCATTATAGGCATGCCAGGTGGCGGTTGCAGCAATCAACAACAGACGATCCTGTTTTGGGGTGTCAATCTTTGGGCCTATGATCACAGTATGGTCGTGGGTATCAGAAGGGCCGTCAGACTCTGAGACTTGGGTGCGGATTATATAGCCGCCGGATGGCCAGTCGATGGGAATTTCAAGACTGTGGGAGATGGGCCACCCGCAGCCTATTACCGAGCAATCTTCCGGGGTGGTGCGCCAGATTCCTTCTAAGGCTTGCTGATGATACATATCCTTTGGTTCCCTACCATCCCGTATGATGGTCAGGCTGTAGTGGTCAGCATTGGTATTCACACTGATGTTGATCACTTGACCCGGAATATAGGACACATGATCGGTGTAAGCCCAAACCCTTAGCGTGGGCAGTGGATAGAGCGGTGCGCGCTCGGCGTAATTGCCATGGACGGCTTCATGTAACCATTGGGGATCGGCAATTGGCATCGTCATGGCAGGGCTACTCTTGTTAACATATGGGTGATCTTTGTTCACCTGTTGCCCGGTGTCAAATGGCACACTACAGTAAGTTGAAATGGAGTGAGCCCACATGAAACTCAAAGACCTTGAAATATTTGTTGTTGGTAATCGTGCACCTGGTTGGGGTGGGCGATATTTTATTTTTACCAAGTTGACGACGGATACCGGTCTCGTTGGCTATGGCGAGGTTTATGCAGCAGCAGTAGGCCCCAAAGCCATGGTGGCGGTGATTGAAGATGTTTTCGCGCGCCACATGCGGGGCGAAAATCCAGAGAACATTGAGCTGATGTTTAGGCGGGCTTATTCTTCGGGCTTTACCCAGCGCCCAGACCCCACAGTGATTGGTGCGTTTTCTGGGTTAGAAATTGCGTGTTGGGATATCGTGGGCAAAGCCGCCGGTCGGCCGGTGTACGCGCTTCTCGGTGGCCTCATGAATGAACGCATCAGGTCCTATACATACATCTATCCTTTGCCACATCATGATCCAAACGCATTTTGGAATAGCGTTGAGATGACAGCGGAGGCTGCCGCCTATTGGGCGGGGCTTGGCTTTACGGCATTGAAATTTGATCCCGCCGGACCTTACACAATTCGTGGCGGACACCAACCCGCCTTGACCGACATTCAGCGCTCGGTGGAATTTTGTCGGGCCATTCGTAAAGCGGTAGGGACGTCAGCTGATTTGCTATTTGGAACGCATGGGCAATTTAACACGGCAGGGGCAATTCGCTTAGGCCGCGCCATCGAAGAGTTCGATCCCTTATGGTATGAAGAACCCATCCCACCTGATAACCTTTTGGAATTTGCTGAAGTGGCAAAATCGGTGCGCATTCCATTGGCCACTGGCGAACGCATGACCACCAAAACAGAATTTGGCGCATTACTTCGGGCGGGTGGCGTTGGCATTTTGCAGCCAGCACTTGGGCGCTCTGGCGGGATTTTGGAAACCAAAAAAATTGCTGCGATTGCGGAAATTTATAATGCGCAAGTGGCTCCACATTTATATGCAGGTCCCGTCGAGTGGGCAGCTAATATTCAACTGGCCGCTAATATTCCAAACTTGCTTTTGGTGGAAACCATCCAAACGGGTGGCGATTTCCATATGGCCCTGATCAAGAATTCTATCCATTGGGAAAAGGGCTATATTCATGCGCCGACAGGCCCCGGCCTTGGTATCGCGTTTGATGAAGACCTTGCCCGCGCTAACCCTTATCATGGCGATGGCTTACACCTTCAAATGCAAGAAGCCCCGTGCAATTACTCCGATGTGAATACTTTTATGGGTGGCGCACCTTCGGATGAGTTTTGATTGCACAACGAATGCCTTAATTTTGTAAAGAATAGCGCTCAGGTTTGATTGTGAACATTTAACTATTGGTAGTTGAGGGGCAATTGACGAATATCAAAAGCGAAGGTCGGTTGCGCGAAAGTCTGCGATTTGTACTTTGGCCCGGACTGCTAGCAGTTAGTTTGACGATAACGGCATTTGGTTTTTCTGGGCCATTTGCCATATGGTATTTTTCGGCGGCCTATATCGTACAGGCTATTCTGCTTTATGCATTTGAGCAGTGGATGCCACATGAAGAACAGTGGAACGAAAATGACGGGCAAACTTTTGCGAATTTAGCGCATACCGTGATGAGCAAAGGCACAGTTCAGGCACTTCTCGTGTTCAGTGCCGCTATTGGTATTGCGGCTTACATCACACCGATGGCTGCCACCCATTCAGGTTGGTGGCCACGCTCTTGGCCATTGTGGGGGCAGGTAACGCTTGGCTTGGTGGCGGCGGAATTTGGGCTCTATTGGGCGCATCGTTTGGCGCATGAATTTTCCGCGCTGTGGCGCTTTCATGCCATTCACCACAGCGTCACCCGGCTTTGGATTGTAAACACCGGCCGCTTTCATTTTATGGACAGCGCATTCAAAATCGTTTTTGGGCTTGGTGTTTTGCTTTTCCTTGGTGCGCCCATGGAAGTTGTCATGTGGCTTTCGGCGATAACGGCTTTCCTCGGTCTTCTCACCCATTGCAATGTGGACATGCAGTTTGGTCCCTTGTCTTATGTGTTCAATACGCCAGAGGTTCACCGCTGGCATCACAGTTTAGATTTGCGCGAAGGCAATAAAAACTATGGTGAGAATCTGGTGATTTGGGACTTGGTTTTCGGGACCTATTTCAACGATCGGAGCCGCCGACCTCCGGCGGTAATCGGCATCCCCGAAGAGATGCCGAAAGAATTTGTTCAGCAATTGTTTTGGCCGTTTCGGCAGCGTTAAACGTCGAGGTTAGCCACGTTCAGCGCATTCTCTCGAATGAAGTCACGGCGCGGCTCGACAACATCGCCCATAAGCTTGGTGAAGATGTCATCGGCTTGATCAAGCTCGCCTACGCGCACGCGCAACAGCGAGCGCACATTGCTGTCAAGGGTCGTTTCCCAGAGTTGGTCAGGGTTCATTTCGCCCAAGCCTTTATAGCGCTGCATGGTGATGCCTTTACGGCCAGCAGCGAAGATCGCTTCGAGCAGGTCGAGTGGACCATAAATTGGCGTCTCTGCATCTTTACGGCGGAGTTTGGCGGGCTTGGCGTAGATGCCCTGTAGATGCGCGGTCTTGCGGTCCAAACGCACGGCATCATTGCTATCGATTAACTTCGTATCAATCTGCCAAACTTCCTTCACGCCGCGCACGGTGCGCTCAAATTGGAGTGCGCCATCGTCGGTCGCAATACCTTCCCAGCCACGCTCGGTTTCATCGGAAATCGCATCCATGCGGCGGGCCACATAGGCTGCGGCCTCAGCAGCGCGGCCACGATCCGCGATCATCGCCGGATTAAGTGCACCAGCAATTGCGGTTTGCTCAATCACTTGGCGCGAATAGCGGCTGTGTAAACTGGCAAGGATGGCGCGAACGCTCAAAGCTTCGGTAATGATTTCGCGAAGGTCTGGACCCGCCCGCTCACTGCCATCGGCAAGGGTGAGTGTTGAGCCATCGAGCCCCGTATCCACGAGATAGTCTTCTAGCGCTTGGCCGTCTTTGAGATATTGTTCCGACGAGCCACGCTTGACTTTGTAAAGCGGTGGTTGGGCAATGTAGAGATAGCCGCGCTCAATCACCTCTGGCATTTGGCGGTAAAAGAAGGTGAGCAGCAGCGTTCTGATATGTGCACCATCGACGTCGGCGTCGGTCATGATGATAATTTTGTGATAGCGTAGTTTTTCGATGTTAAAGCCATCGCCATTTTCATCGCGGCCAATGCCGGTTCCCAGAGCGGTAATCAACGTGCCGATTTGTTCGGAGCCTAGCATTTTATCAAAGCGGGCGCGCTCAATATTGAGGATTTTACCACGCAAGGGCAGCACAGCTTGGTTCTCGCGGTTTCTTGCCATTTTGGCAGAGCCTCCGGCTGAGTCCCCTTCCACGATGTAAAGCTCGGTCATAGCGGGATCGCGGTTTTGGCACTCTGCCAACTTACCGGGCATGCCTGCCATATCGAGCGCACCTTTGCGGCGGGTGAGGTCTCTCGCTTTCCTTGCGGCTTCACGGGCGGCGGCGGCTTCAGCTACTTTGTTGACAATGATCTTGGCTTCAGTGGGATGCTCTTCAAACCACGCACCCAATTGCTCATTGACCAAGCCTTCCACCACGGGCCGCACTTCGGACGAAACAAGTTTATCTTTGGTTTGCGAAGAGAATTTTGGATCCGGAACTTTAACCGAAACCACGCAAGTGAGGCCTTCGCGGGCATCGTCCCCGGTGATGGCGATTTTGTCTTTTTTAGTCATGCCGCCAGACGCCGCATAAGTGTTGATCACGCGCGTGAGTGCGCCACGGAAACCGGCCAAATGCGTGCCACCATCGCGCTGGGGAATGTTGTTGGTGAAGCATAAAACATTTTCATGATAGCTATCGTTCCACCATAGGGAGCATTCAACCGATAGGCCGTCCTTCTCGCCATAAATGGTGATGGGGTCTTTAAGGGCTGGTTGTTTGGTGCGGTCCAAATAGCGCACGAAGGCTTGAATGCCACCTTCATAGAAGAGTTCAACTTCTCTTGGTTCAGCTGGGCGATGGTCCGCCAAAAGAATGCGAACACCTGAGTTGAGGAATGCAAGTTCGCGCAAGCGATGTTCAACAGTGGCAAAGTCAAATTCGGTTTTCGTGAAGGTGGCTGGGCTTGGCAGGAATGACACTTCCGTGCCTTGCTTGCCACCAGCAGGGCCCACGGTTTCCAAGGGCGCATCAGCATCGCCATGGGTGAAGTTAATGCGGTGGGTGAGGTTGTCTCTATGAATGGTGAGCTTCAACCAAATCGACAAGGCGTTGACGACAGAGACACCAACGCCGTGCAAACCACCAGACACTTTGTATGAATTTTGATCAAACTTACCGCCAGCATGAAGCTGGGTCATGATCACTTCAGCAGCGGACACGCCTTCTGATTTATGAATGTCGGTTGGAATGCCGCGACCGTTATCCGTGACCGTGCAAGAGCCATCAGCATTGAGCGTGACGGTGACGCGGTCAGCATGGCCAGCGAGCGCTTCATCAATGGCATTGTCCACCACTTCGTAGACCATGTGATGCAGACCAGACCCATCATCGGTATCGCCGATATACATGCCGGGGCGCTTACGCACGGCATCAAGGCCTTTGAGTACCTTAATGGAGTCAGCGTCATAAAGTGCGGGAGCAACTGGTTCTGGCGTTTCGTCGGTCATTGGTTCTGTCTCATTTCTGTCAAGTCACCCGCATCCACATGAAAATGCTGGCTGCTGCCCTTGAGGTCAGCGAATAAATAATCGTCCGTTCCCGTCATCCAACATTGCGCATTTAGGTCGCGCAAATTGGCAAATAAACCTGCCCGTCTTGTGGCATCAAGATGAGCCGCAACCTCATCAAGCAACAACAACGGACTGGCACCAATCGTCTCCTTCACAGCGCGGGCTTGCGCCAGAATGAGGCCAATTAGCAAAGCTTTCTGTTCGCCCGTAGAACAGCTTTCGGCAGGCATTGCCTTTGGCCCATGTACCACAAGGAGATCACTGCGATGTGGTCCTCTTAAGGTGCGGCCAGCAGCGCGGTCGCCACCCCGCGAATCATGCAGCAGTCTACGATATTCGTCTTCCGCATGCACTGCTGGCATTGCGGACACGAGATTTTCGATTTCACCCGAAATTTGCACTTCGCCCCAGGGAAATTCAGGCGACGCGCGATGCTCTGCCATGTGGGCGGCGAGTTGATCAACGACGGCGGTTCTGGCAGCGGCAATGGCAATGGCAGCTTCAGCCATGTGGCTTTCCAAGCTTGAAATCCATGCGCGATCAGGATTGCTCTCTTGCAGTAAGAGATTGCGTTCACGCATGACTTTTTCAAAGATCGCAATGCGGCTGCCATGCTCCGGATCAAAGCTTGCAACGAGACGATCCAAGAAGCGTCTGCGGTCTCCCGGTGGTCCGGCAAAGAGGCGGTCCATGGCGGGCGTAAGCCAAAGCATGCGGAGATATTCGCCAAGTACACCAGAGCTTTTTTGCATGCGGCCATCAATCAGCACCATACGACCAGTAGAGGCGTTGCCTTCGCCATCTTCTTGAGCGGCAGTCCAACCCGTGCCTAATCGAAAAGCGCCATCAATGGTTTGGGATTCGGCGGCAATGGCCCAAGCGCCAGTGCCCCCCATGCGGCCCAATTGATCAAAGCCTGCACCGCGCAGCCCTCTACCCGCTGTCAACAATGAGATCGCTTCAAGGAGATTGGTTTTGCCTGCCCCATTCGGGCCAACAAGGGCAATCATAGATGCTGACACATCGAGCCGAAGACCGCTGTAATTGCGGAAATCAGTCAGTGTCAGGCGGGTAATAGCGGGAAGTGGTGAATGACTGGAAATGGCCGTCAATTAAACCCGCATTGGCATCAAGACATAAAGCGCTTGATCATCATTGGGGTCTTTCACAATGGTAGGAGAGCCCGCATCCGCCAGCAAAAAATGCATCTCATCAGATTTAATTTGCCCTGCTACATCGAGCAGGTAGCGTGAGTTAAAACCAATATCGATGGTGTCACTGCCATAGCTGGCAGCGATTTCTTCTTCGGCCGAGCCTGAGTCTGGATTGTTCACCACGAGGGTCAACTTATCTGCACCAAGCGTCAACTT
>JAYUOP010000167.1:0-3250 GCA_043760745.1 Hyphomicrobiales bacterium | reverse complement strand
ATCCCTCTTGCACCTGCCTGAACAATGCGCCAGACATGGGGCTGTTCCGACGCGCGGCGCATGGTTGAGGAGAAGCCCAAGCGTTCGCCGTATCTTTCTTCGCGCCAATCAATGTGTGCGTCGATCTGCAATATAGTGAGAGGCGGACCTCCGGAAAAGCCTGCAATAAATGGAATTGGCACTGAGTCATCACCGCCAAACATCACGGGTACGGCACCCTCTTTGAGAATGGCGCGCGTGGTGGTTTCGATCAATTTGCGATTACCGCGACCATCGGCGGGTTTGGTTGCAAGGTTGCCTAGATCAACGGCTTTGAAATTTGGGTCTGGCAACATGGGGCCGTCTAAATCGAAATCCCAATGCTCCAGCCATAAAGCATCCTCTTTCAGTGCCGAACGAAAGCTATCGGCGGCCTTTGTATGAATGCGGTTATCAATGCCTTTATAAGGCGTGCCATGAGGTGCGCCGAATACAGCAGCGTTTGCACCCTTTGCAGTGCGACCGAGTTTGGTGCCCATGAAGGCCGGAATTTTGCGAGGTGTTGCCATAGGCCTATCTAACGCCAAGTTGGCTTATGCTGCAACAGATGCGTCTGGTTTTTTCAGTGAGGTGGGCCAGCGCACGCGGGCTCTCGGCATGGAGATGACGGCCTCAGTTCCAATACCATGCTCACCGTTCAACGTAACTTCGCCACCATGCAGTCTGGCGATTTTGCGGGCGATGGCGAGGCCCAAGCCCATGCCGCCATATTGGCGCGTTAGGCCTTCATCACCTTGGGCAAATGGTTCAAATACGCGTTCCACATCTTCAGGCTTTATGCCGATGCCAGCGTCGCGGATTGAAATTAACAACGAAGACTGTGGGCCGCGCTGCATGTCGATGTTAACAATACCATCTGCTGGCGAAAATTTAATGGCGTTTGTGATCAAGTTCAAAACAACTTGTTTCATTCTTGTGAGATCACCAATAATCAGAACATCATCCACGACATGTGCGATTAAAGTGATCTTGCTTTTTGTGGCGTGGCTGCGGCAAATGCGAACAGCTGTTTCCACCAATTCAGCTGCATCAATCTCTTCATCTGCCATTTGAAGAGTGCCGCGTTCGATGCGCGTGGCATCCAGAATGTCATTGATCAAACCTTGCAAGTGACGGGCGCTTTCAAGAATTGTTGTCAGATATTCGTGCTGGTTGGCGATGGAAAGCATTTCGCTCTGATCAGCATTCAGCACTTCGCTAAATCCCACAATGGCATTGATGGGTGTTTTTAACTCATGGCTAATGACGGCAAGAAACTGCGATTTGCTTGCATTGGCTTTTTCAGCTTCTTCTTTCGCTTTGCGAATTTCTTCGCCATGCTTGATTTGTTTCGTGATATCGCGGCCCACACCCCGATAGCCAGAAAACGTGCCTTGTTCGGTTGTCAGCGGATGGGCGGATATTTGCCAATGCTGTGTTAGGCCATCAATTTCAGTTCTATAAGTTTGATCAGAAACAAATTCTTTATTCGCCATCAGGGCTTCAAGTGGCGCAAATGATGGATTACTCAACTCCGCTTCAAACAAATTTGAAAATTGCAGCCCCAGTATATCGGCAATCTTTCTATTGAATATGGTGGCAAGGCGGGGTGAGAAATAAATCAGTTTGCCATCAAAATCGGTTTCCCAAATCCAATCGCTAGAACCGCTTTCAAAATCATTGAGGAGAAGTTTGATAACATCGCTTTGATGTTTGATTTTCTCTTCTGCTTCAATTTGTCTGAGGAAAGTGTAATGTTGCGTGACAATTGCACCTACGACCGCGACCACAAAAAATGCGCCAACAATCGATGCCATTGGTGTTGCGACACGCAGTGTCGCGACTGCCCCATAGGCTATCGCAAAGGTCATGAGTACTGAGAAGATGATCGCTGCAGCTGGCAAACGCACGAAGCTGATGGCGCCTGTTGCCATGATCGCAAAGCTTATCCAAAATAATCCGAGTGATTGATCAAAGCTCGCATAGTGCGAAAAAACCAAAGTCGGCGATGTCCATGCAAAGGCGAGTATAACTCCGATCAGTGGTGAGACTTTCAGAATCGATTCTGCATTTTCACCCACAAATCCGGTTTTATGGCCTTGGCGGATGGCCCAGATGAAAACACCCGCTGTGAGCAGCACAACAGTTTGCCAGAGCCCCAATAATAACTGCGGCACTTCTGAAAACACCATAACGTTGACTGAAACAGCAGCGGTCAGGTGAAAAAACAAGAAAAACGGGATGGTGCGCGTGAGTTCGTTCAGCTGCCGGCTGGCAGAAGCCGCGTTTGGCAACATCGCGTAAGCTGAAATAATACGAGAAAGCCGCGTCGTTTGCGGCACTTCATTTTGATGAGATTTGTCTAGCATTCTGTGCGTGTCGCCGAATCAGATAACTCAGAGATTTTGAGGGACTCCGAGTCTTGCGTCTACTATAAACTGCCGTGCGTATAATGCTAAACAAAGGACTAGATTTGATGAACTTGCCGCCCAACCACCCACCTATTTTGCCACGTAAGACAGGGTTGTTGTTGCTGAATTTGGGAACACCGGAAGGCACGGATTATTGGCCAATGCGGCGTTATTTGAAAGAATTTCTATCTGATAAACGCGTTATCGAATTACCGCGTCTGTTGTGGTGGCCCATCCTCAATTTGATTATTCTGAGTTTCCGTCCAACCAAAAGTGGACATGCTTACGAGCAGATTTGGAATAAGGAACTGAATGAATCGCCGCTCAAAACTTTCACACGCGGGCAAGCTGAAAAAGTTTCGGCGGCACTTCAAGGCGGCGGAAAACTTGTTGTCGATTGGGCCATGCGTTATGGCAAGCCACCTGTAAAGGAAAGATTGCAGGCTTTGAAAGATGCGGGCTGCGATAAAATAGTTTTGTTTCCACTTTACCCGCAATACTCTGCGGCCACGACCGCAACAGCTTTGGATAAGGCTTATGACGCCTTAAAGGGCATGCGATGGCAGCCTGCAATTCGCACCGTGCCACCCTATTTTGATCATCCTGCTTACATCGATGCGGTGGCGGCGAGTTTGACAAAATACATTGCCACCTTGAGCTGGAAGCCAGACCGGATTTTGCTGGCATTTCACGGTTTGCCGCGGGAGTATTTGAACAAAGGTGATCCCTATCATTGCCATTGTCAAAAAACGGCGCGTTTGGTGCGTGAGAAGTTGGGGTTCTCTGCCGATTTTGCACAGATTGTGTTTCAATCGCGCTTT
>JAYUOP010000166.1:0-8146 GCA_043760745.1 Hyphomicrobiales bacterium | reverse complement strand
TTTGAAGCGATGGTGCCGCCGGAAATGCCGAAGTCATTGTTGGTCATTGGATCCGGCGCTATCGGCATTGAGTTTGCCAGTTTCTATAATGCGATGGGCGTAGACGTTACTGTGGTCGAGGTCATGGACCAGGTTATGCCGGTGGAAGATACTGAGATTTCCAAACTGGCGCAAAAGTTGCTCGAGAAGCAAGGCTTGAAATTCAAGCTTGGTGCGAAAGTCAGCGCACTTAAAAAGGGGTCTAATTCTGTCACCGCGACAATAGAGCAGGGCGGCGTCAAAACCGAACTCACGGTTGATCGTGTGATCTCGGCTGTTGGTGTTGTTGGCAATATTGAGAACCTCGGTCTTGAAGCACTTGGTATTAAAACGGATCGCGGCTGCATCGTCACCGACGGTTTCAGCCGCACCAATGTTCCCGGCATTTTTGCCATTGGCGATGTGGCAGGTCCTCCGATGTTGGCGCATAAAGCCGAGCATGAAGGTGTGATTTGTATTGAGAAGATCAAGGGACTTGACGCCCACCCCATGAAGAAAGACCAAATTCCGGGCTGCACCTATTGCCATCCGCAAGTGGCCAGTGTTGGGATGACCGAAGCCAAAGCAAAGGCCGCTGGATTTGAACTTAAAATTGGCCGTTTCCCATTTATGGCGAACGGCAAAGCGATTGCGCTGGGCGAAGATCAAGGTCTCATCAAAACGATATTCGATGCCAAGACTGGCCGATTGATTGGTGCGCATATGGTGGGTGCTGAGGTCACAGAACTGATACAGGGTTTCGTTATCGCCATGGGCCTTGAAACGACTGAGGAAGAGTTGATGCACACGGTATTCCCACATCCAACCCTTTCTGAAATGATGCATGAAAGCGTTCTTGATTCCCAAGGCCGCGTTATTCATATGTAAGTTTACGAAAATAGGAGACACGACGATGAATGCACTTATGGACTTGGGCGGCGGCGTAAGCATATTCGGCACGCTTTTGATCGGTGGCTTGGCCGGCTGGATTGCTGAAAAAATTACTGGCAGCAATATGGGGCTTATCCGTAACATCATAACTGGCATCATCGGTGCCTATATCGGCTTCTTTATTGCCAATGCGGCGGGTATCAAATTGAATGAAGTATTCCAAGGCTGGTTCCTTGGTAATTTGCTTGTATCTGTGGCTGGTGCGGTTATTCTTCTGTTTGCTCTTAAATTGCTGCGCGGCGGCAGGGGCTAAGTAAAAAAAGGGGTAAGACTATGGATGGTATGGGTTGGATTATGACGATTGTGCTCGGCGGACTGGCTGGGTTCATTGCGGAAAAAGTGATGAAGTTTGATACCGGATTGGTCATGAACATCATTCTTGGCATCGTTGGTGCTGTCGTTGGCAATTTTGTGCTTGGCTTGTTAGGCATTGCTTTGGGCGGTTTGATTGGTCAATTGGTCGTGGCCGTCGCTGGTGCTTGCATTGTGATTTTTGCTTATCGCGCAATTCAAGGTCGGTCAGCATAATTTACAATGGCAACATTGATTGATACGCTAACGCCAGCCCGACCGCGTCACCCTGAAAAGGCCCACAAGGCTGAAACCCCACTTTTGCGGAAGCCAGAGTGGATAAGGGTGAAAGCGCCGGGCTCGGCAATCTATACTGAGACACAAAAAATTGTTCGCGAGAATGGTTTAGTTACGGTTTGCGAAGAAGCAGGCTGCCCAAATATCGGCGAATGCTGGTCGAAGAAGCACGCCACATTTATGATCATGGGCGATACATGCACGCGGGCTTGCGCCTTTTGCAATGTGAAAACCGGAATGCCGGATGCGCTTGATATTGGCGAGCCATTGCGTGTGGCGCAGGCGATTGCGGCGATGGGCTTGAACCATGCTGTGATCACGTCAGTTGATCGCGATGATTTGGCCGATGGTGGGGCTTCTCATTTCGTTGAAATGTTGGGGCATACGCGGCGCTTAGCACCGAATACAACACTAGAGATATTAACGCCGGATTTCTTGAAAAAAGATGGCGCGTTGGAAAGCGTAGTTGCGGCAAAGCCTGATGTGTTTAATCACAATCTGGAAACAGTGCCCGCGCTGTATTTAAAAATCAGGCCCGGTGCGCGTTATTTTCATTCTTTGCGTTTACTGCAAAAAGTTAAAGAACTTGATCCCCATATTTTCACCAAGTCTGGAATTATGGTTGGCCTTGGCGAAACGCGCGAGCAGGTTATGCAGGTGATGGACGACATGCGGTCTGCCGATATTGATTTCATTACCATCGGACAATATTTGCAGCCATCGCGCAAACACGCAGCCATTGATCGCTTTGTAACGCCTGATGAGTTTAAGTCTTATGAGACGATTGCCTATGCCAAAGGATTTTTGATGGTGGCTTCGTCGCCGCTCACGCGTTCTTCGCATCATGCTGGTGATGATTTCGCGAAGCTCCGCGCAGCGCGGCTGGCGAAGGCTGGGTGATTGAGTGGATTGCATAAAGCGGCCGTCATCCGCCCTCTCGGGCACCTTCTCCCATGCGAAGTTGCACGGGAGAAGGCAGATGAATTTGCCTTCTCCCGTTTGTTCTTACAAATGGGAGAAGGTGGCCGACAGGCCGGATGAGGGCACTCGCCCGAATGAATCGAATATC
Source organism: Hyphomicrobiales bacterium (assembly GCA_043760745.1). Classification (GTDB taxonomy): domain Bacteria; phylum Pseudomonadota; class Alphaproteobacteria; order Rhizobiales; family Aestuariivirgaceae; genus Aestuariivirga. The sequence continues at coordinate 5,520 of JAYUOP010000166.1, read as the reverse complement.
TAAGCATGCCCCATTTCCAGACTACCAAAACTCTCTCGATAACTGCCGAGCAAGCTTACGCGATTGCAGCGGATGTTGGCGCTTACAAAGAGTTCTTGCCATTGGTTGTCCGCTCGACAATTAGGGGTGAACGTATAGCAGTTGGAGCGGGTGAACGCTTTGATGCGGAGTTGGTTGTGGCTTACGAAAAATTCCGATTGCGGGAAACTTTCGTCAGTGCAGTTACTCTCGAACCAGATGCAAAAACAGTGATTGCGCGAAGTTCGGATGGACCGCTCAAATCCATGGAAACCGTGTGGCGGATTTCGGCGTTGAGCCCAACGACCTCAGAGATTAGTTTTAAAGTCGATTACGCTTTGCGCAGTTTGCCGCTGCAATTTATGGTGGGGCAGGTTTTTGAATTTGCAGTACAGCGGATTATGAATGCTTTTGAAGAGCGCGGACGTAAGCTTTATTCCAATTGATTTAAAAGCAATTGCAGCGCTGTTGTTGCTGATTTGCGGCGGATATTCGCGCGGGTTAGATTACCAAAATTTTCGCAATGATGAATAGTTTTATGGCCATGTTGCGCTACTGCAAAATGAACTAGACCAACTGGCTTTAAAGCGGAGCCGCCGCCAGGACCGGCAATGCCAGTAACCGACACAGAAATACCTGCGCGGGAGTTGATTAGGCAGCGCTCAGCCATGCTAATGGCCACTTCCACACTTACGGCACCATGCGCGACGATCATAACGGATGGAACGCCAAGCAGATCAGACTTTGCTTCGTTGGAGTATGTGACGAACCCGCGTTCGAACACATCTGAGGATCCCGCAATTTCTGTGAGTGCCGCTGCAACTAGACCACCAGTGCAGCTTTCCGCAGTGGCAATTTTCAGCCCCTTCGCGCGGGCTGCATTTAATACACTGAGAGCCATTTCACTCATGGCAAGCGGATCGTGGCGATTGCGAAAGCGGCCATACCTTCACTACGACCGATAGCACCAAGCTTTTCAGTGGTTGTTGCTTTAATCGCAATTCGGTCGGTCGTGAGATGAAGGAGAGGAGCGAGGAACGCTTTCATTGCCGCTATATGTGGTGAAATCTTTGGCGCCTCAGCAAGAAATGTGATGTCCACATTCGCAAGAATACCATTCTTCGCTGACAGCAATTCGACCGCTTTCGCCAAAAATATACGGGACTCCGCATCTTTCCATTGTGGATCGCTCGGTGGAAAATGCACACCAATATCGCTTTCGCCAATTGCGCCAAGAATAGCATCAGTCAGCGCATGCATAGCAACGTCTGCATCAGAATGGCCTTTTAGTTTGTGACTATGGCGGATTTTTACACCGCACAGTGTAACACTTTTGCCGGGTTCAAATTCGTGAAAATCGATGCCTTGTCCCATGCGGATATCCGGACGGCTTGCAAAGCTCTGACTGGTCAACTGGCGGTCAGCGATCACTATATCTTCTTTAGTTGTCAGTTTTAAATTTTCGCGACTGCCAGGAACAATACTGATTTCCATTCCTGCTCTTTCAGCAACTGCGGCATCATCTGTTAAATTGCTTATGCCAGCTTGCACCGCCGCTGCATGAGCGTTGTGAATTTCGGTAAAGTGAAAACCTTGTGGCGTTTGCACGGACCACAATCCGGCGCGATCCACGGTGCGCTCTACGATGCCTAGGGGTGCAAATTTCATTGTGTCTGCTACGCTTAAACCAGGAACAACTGCTTTTGCCCGGTCGAGTTCGGCGATAACGGCACTGATAATTTCTGCTGAAACAAATGGTCTGGCTGCATCGTGGATCAGAATTTTGGTAGGTGAAAGCGGCGCGCAAGCTGCAATACCGATCCGACAAGAGTCCTGGCGAGTTGCTCCACCAACGACGGCGGTGAGAAGCTTCAGGTTGTGGGTTGCGGTCGCATAGACATCTTGATGGCCGTCGCCGATCACGACTTGAACATGTGAAATTTCTGGGTGATTCAGAAAAGCGTTAATTGTCCACCAAATTACAGGTTTACCACCAATAAGTTGATATTGTTTGGGAAGTTCACCGCCAGCTCTTAAGCCAACGCCACCCGCTACTATTACTGCTGCCACCGTCATAATCTCCGCATAAATCATTTTCGCGGCGATAAGAATAGCGGAATGTCGATTTATCCTTGACGCAGTGCAGCATACGGCTATTCTGCTTAAAAAACATACGGCAGCTATCAGTGATTAAAATATGAGCATCTCAATCGGGCCGATCAAAACGCGAAACAATGTGTTTCTTGCGCCAATGTCTGGCGTAACTGATGAGCCGTTTCGCGATGTGGCTTTTGATACAGGCGCTGGCTTGGTGGTTTCCGAAATGGTGGCCAGTGAAGAATTGGTGCGGGCAAGGCCTGATATGGTGCGCCGGGCGCGCGGCGGTAAGCGGCTCCAACCGTTTGTAATGCAACTGGCTGGTCGCGAAGCCAAGTGGATGGCTGAAGGTGCTAAGGTTGCCCAGGATATGGGTGCCGATGTTATTGATATCAATATGGGTTGCCCATCCAAACAAGTAACGGGTGGCCTTTCGGGTTCTGCTCTTATGCGCGACCTTGATCATGCGCTGACATTGATTGAAGCAACGGTGGGTGCTGCGCGCGTTCCGGTCACGCTTAAGATGCGACTGGGTTGGGATGATAAATCGCATAATGCGCCGGAGTTAGCGCGACGGGCGGAAGCTGCTGGTGTGGCTCTCATTACAGTTCATGGACGCACCCGCTGCCAATTTTATACTGGGAAAGCAGATTGGAAAGCCATTCGAGCGGTGCGCGATGCAATTTCAATTCCATTGATTGCAAATGGCGACGGCGCTTCACCAGAAGACGCCCGCGCTATGATGGCGGCCTCTGGCGCTGATGGCGTTATGCTCGGACGCGCCACATATGGCAGGCCATGGTGGCCCGGTGTGGTGGCAGAAGCACTTAACCCCGGAACGGGCAGTGCAACGCCTACATTGATGCAAGAGCGGGATATGCTGCTGCGACAAGTGGCCGATACCCTCGAAATTTATGGCCCATCACATGGCAATAAAACCGCCCGCAAACATATCGGCTGGACGGTCACGCGGCTCTTGGAGCGGAAATTGCTCAGTCCGGAATTGGCAGCCAATTTGCGGCAGGTTTTGCTTGGTGATGCCAATAATTCTCATGTGGAAAAAGGGATCACAAATATGTTTGACCGGATACAAGCAGCATGACGGTTATGCCGCCATCTTCACCAACACTTCGGGCCATTATTGATGCATTGCCAAATGCGATGATTGTAATTGGAGAAGATGACAAGATTTGTTTAGTGAATAGTGCCGCCGAAGATTTCTTCCAAGCCAGTTCTGCGCTTTTGATGCGCCATAGTTTCGCGGATTTGGTGCCGTTTTCAAGCCCGGCATTGCATGCGGTTCAACAAGTGCGACAATCGGCGGGCGTGGTGAATGAATACGCTATTACAGTTGGCACTCCGCGATTGGGTGGTGAGCGGATTGTGGATTTGCAAACGGCTCTGGTGAATGAAGATCCACGCTTTATTGTGATTATGCTTTTGCGGCGATCAATGGCGCATAAATTGGATTTACAGTTATCGCACCAAGGTGCAGCGCGCTCGGTGTCTGGCATGGCGGCAATGTTAGCCCATGAAATCAAAAATCCTTTGGCGGGCATCAGAGGTGCCGCACAACTTTTAGAGCCGGGGTTAGATGCAAATGATCGCTCATTGGCGCGGTTAATTTGCGATGAGACTGACCGCATCCGTGATCTTGTTGATCAAATGGAAGTGTTTTCGGACGAGCGACCATTGCTGCGAAAGCCGGTCAATATTCATGTGGTTTTGGACCGCGTGAAGCAATTGACGAGTGCCGCTATGGCAGATGGCGTTCATATCAAAGAAGAATACGACCCGTCATTGCCAGCGGTATATGGCAATCATGATCAATTGGTACAGGTGTTTCTCAATCTGACCAAGAATGCCGCGGAAGCGATTACGGCCAGCGGCGCGCGCGGGGATTTGACTTTGACCACCGCTTTTCGGCCCGGAATTAAATTAGCGGTTCCAGGCTCCACACAAAAAGTTTCCTTGCCGTTGGAAGTCTGTGTCCATGACACGGGCGGCGGTGTCACCGATGATATTCGCCCGCATATATTTGAACCGTTTGTTACGAACAAGCCGCAAGGAAAAGGCTTAGGCCTTGCCATGGTGGCAAAAATTGTGCGCGATCATGGTGGCGTTGTTGAATGCTTAGCGCGTGAAAAAGGTACCACATTTCGCGTCTTATTACCGCTAATGACGGGCCAAGATGTTGCACCACAAACTCCGGAGGCCCGATCATGAACGGCAAGACAATTCTATTGGCCGATGACGATAGCACCATTCGGACCGTGCTTACGCAAGCCTTAAGCAGGGCAGGGTTCACTGTACGCTCTACCGCTACGGCGACAGCTTTATGGCGCTGGGTGGTTGAGGGCCATGGCGACGCAATTGTAACCGACGTTGTGTTGCCCGATGAGAATGCATTCGATGTAATTCCACGAATAAAAAAACTGCGGCCGAACTTACCTATCATTGTGATGAGTGCTCAAAACACCATCATGACTGCGATTACAGCGGCCGAGCGTGGGGCTTATGATTATCTGTCAAAACCATTCGATCTTAATGCTCTCGTGCAAACAGTTACCCGAGCGCTCGAGCAATCAAATAAACCGGCCCCGGTTCGTTCGGTTCAGGCAACCGATACTCTACCGATTGTGGGCCGCTCGCAAGCCATGCAAGAGATTTACCGGGTTATAGCAAGGCTCACGCAAACAGATTTGACCGCCATGATTATTGGCGAGTCCGGCACTGGCAAAGAACTTGTGGCGCGGGCGCTGCATGATTATGGGCGGCGGCGGAAAGGCACTTTTGTTGCCGTGAACATGGCCGCAATTCCACGTGAGTTGATTGAAAGCGAATTGTTCGGTCATGAAAAAGGTGCTTTTACGGGTGCTGTTGCCAGGCTCGCTGGGCGGTTTGAACAGGCTGAAGGTGGCACACTTTTTCTCGATGAAATTGGTGATATGCCATTGGAGGCGCAAACTCGATTGCTCCGCGTTTTGCAGCAGGGCGAATACACGTCCGTGGGCGGAACATCGCCGATTAAAACCAATGTTCGGGTTATTGCAGCGACGCATAGAGACTTGCGGCAGTTAATTGCGCAAGGCCAATTCCGGGAAGACTTGTTTTTCCGTTTAAATGTTGTTCCGTTGCGCTTGCCGGCATTACGCGAGCGGTTGGAAGATATGCCTGATTTGGTAAGACACTTCTTGCAAATTGCAATGTCAGACGGACTTCCAATGAAGAATGTATCGCCAGAGGCAATTTTGGCACTTCAGCAATATCGCTGGCCGGGAAATGTGCGCGAATTAGAAAATCTGATTAAGCGTCTCATGGCTATGGAAGTTGATGAAACAATAACAGCAAATTCAGTTGAGCGGGAGTTGTCCGCAAATGCGGTTTCTGAAATATTGCCGCAAT
>JAYUOP010000165.1:0-23215 GCA_043760745.1 Hyphomicrobiales bacterium | reverse complement strand
AGACAACGAACGCCAAGCTTTAACCCTCGAACTCAGTGACGGCTCGAAATTGGGTGTCGTTCAAATTGCAGGATTGGTAGCGCGGCGCATTGTAAAATTTGTCAATGATGGTGACCGCTTGATGGCGGGCCAGCGCTTTGGCCTCATTCGTTTTGGTAGCCGGGTTGATGTGTACTTACCTTCAGATGCGGTTTGCTTAGCGTGTATTGGCCAACGTGCTGTTGCCGGTGAGACAGTGCTCGCCGAATTGAAATCAACGCGCCAAGCTCGTCTTGGGCGCAAAAACTAATGACCGAAGGCAAGCGGTTCAATCGCATTCCAATTCGGTTTCTTTTGCCAAACCTGATCACGCTTTTAGCATTATGCAGTGGTGTCACTGCAATTCGCCTAGGTATAGAGCAGCGTTATGAACTGGCAGTTGGTGCCATTATTTTGGCAACCATTCTTGATGCGGTTGATGGTCGCTTGGCGCGCTATCTTAAGGGAACGTCACGCTTTGGTGCTGAGTTGGACTCTCTCGCTGATTTTGTAAATTTTGGGGTCGCCCCCGGAATATTATTGTATTTCTGGTCGTTGAACTCGCTGCGAACCGTCGGCTGGGTTGTGGTGCTGATGTTGTCGATTGGCTGTGCTTTGCGATTAGCGCGTTTCAATGTGGCGTTGGAAGATCCAAACCCAAAGCCATGGGCGGCAAATTTCTTTAGCGGAATTCCAGCGCCCGCAGGCGCGTTCCTTGCTTTGGCGCCGATGTATTTGGGCTTTTTAGGCGCTTTTGATGATGGCCATCTCTACGCCAAGTTCATAGCACTTTATATTTTTCTGATCGCCATTTTGTTGATCAGCCGGGTTCCCACCTTTTCAGGTAAAAACTTGGCTGCAGGCGTAGGCCGCGAATATGTTTTGCCATTGCTGGCCGCTGCCGCTCTTGGGTTTGTGTGTCTCATTGCTTTTCCTTGGGAAACTTTGCTTCTGTTGACAGCAATTTATTTCTTGCTCTTACCGTTTAGTATGAGGTCGGCCGCACGATACCGAAGCCAAGAAAAAGCCGAAATTACGGAACCAAACGCCTGATCTAGATTTGATCTACGAATGCGCTATTGTGTGCGTTATGGCGTGTGCATCAACCATTAGTTCGCGATTCTGGTACCGGCTCTCAAGTGGAGCTGTTTAATTGCGAGGCTATCAAGATCAAAGTCAGCGCATCAGACCCAATGTCTTCGCCTTGCTCGCAAGACTTTGCTTTCGCAACGCTTCTTTCGTTTTGTTGTTCTGGGTTTTTGTGAGCGCAGTAAGTCTCGTTTTTGCGCTTGGAAAAATAGAAATTGATACGAATGCACCCACGCATTTTTCTAAGCAGAACGCTGCTGCCAATGATCTCGCTGAGCAACAGAAAAATTTCCCTGAACAAGCAAGTTTATTTGAAATTTCAGTTTTATCTGAAACTTCGGCAGAACGAAAAAAAACAATTGATTTCTTGAATGCGGCCGTTGAACAAAGGACAGATTTGTTTCGTTTTGGTTTTTCGCCAGGGGCCGGTCCTTATTACGAAAAGTATGGTTTACTGCATCTGCCATCGGCGCAGCTCGCGCAGCGCGTTGAAATCTTGCGGGCGCAAGCGCCGCTGTTTCGCGCGATTGCCGCTAGCCCAAATCTTGATGGGCTAACGTTGTTGGTCAATCAGGTTGAAGCCTCAATTGCGTTAGACCGGCAACCGGAAGGCCTCGAAAGACTATTCAGTGAGGCAGCTTTAACAGTGCGCTCTGTATTGCAGGGTTCAGCAAGTGCTGTGGACTGGCGTAAAGTTGCCCATATCAATGTAGAAAATACGAGTAGAGCCGGTGTAATACTTATAGCGCCGCAAGTTGGGCTTGAACGCGAAGCGAGTGTGTTGATCGAAAAATTAGCTAGCGAAATTGAAAGCGCCACAAGAACGAAACTCTCTCGCCGCTATCCCGCCAGCATTAACGCAATTGCCAATGAGTTGCCCGTGCGAGCCATATCAGCTGGGTTTGCAATTTTCTTATTTCTTTTCTGCTTGATCATTACCGGAGAATTGCGATTGACGGTCATGATTGTGTTGCCGACATTTGCAACTATCAGCCTGACTGCGGGTGTAGTGGGGCTGTTCCATCCTGAAGTCAGTCCGCCATTTTTTGGGCCGATCCTTAGCGCAGTTCTTGGCACATTATTTTTGGCGGCAACCCAAACTGTAAACTTGGCCCAAACCTCCCATTTAGCTGGGCGTTGGGAAACCGTTGGTATGTTGACTGCCCAAAAACATGGTTTAGCTTTAGTTTTACAATTCTTGGCAGTTACCGTTTTTTGGAGTTGCTGGCTGATTTGGCGGGACAGCGAAACAACCCTTGCGATAGTATTGCTTGTTGGTAGTCAAGTTATTGCGCTCCTTTCTTGCTTCACAATCATTCCTGCTCTTTGCCAATTTATGATTGGACAAGATCAATGGCGCTATCAAGATTTTAGACAAAATTTTGAAAAAATATTGCACGGATGGAAGTTACCGGAAGTATTTGCAATTGCAATTTGCGCCGGCTTGTTTTGGGTTTTCCTTTTCCCAACTTGGCTGCCGCAGGGACCGACCAAAGCGGCAACTTCAGTGGCACCGATTCAAATAATAGTTCAAACAGAAAAAACAGCCCGCGAACTCATTGCGGATTTCTCTAAAATATCAGGCGTAACAGCAGCCCGTTGGTTAGGAGCTTTCTTACCACCTGAAACTGCAAAGACATATTTGAATAGCAATAGTTTTGCAGATTTGTTCCCTGCTGCAAATTTTTCTGCGCCAACTGGATTTGAAGATGCAAATCCGGAGCGGGTGGCAAACTTGGAATCGAGTTTGCGCGCGATCAGTGATGCCAAAAATATCAGTCCAGACTTGCGCGCGACCGCCCATGAGTTTCGCCGTAGTGTTAGTCTTTTGGCAGCAACAGGCCAAAACATTGATATAGCCGTCGTCCAACTCGAAAATCTTTTGTTCACGCGATTTGATGAGCTGCATAGCACCATCGTTGCCCTTGCCGATCCAAAACCATTAAAATTGACAGATCTGGATCCGTCATTGCAAGCATTGTTTCGGGCCAAAAATGGCGACTTCCGGATCGAAATAGAAACGGCTCCGGCATTTTCATTATTGGATTTTCAACAAAAAATGCGGAACTCTGATGCTAGGCTGATCTCTCAGAGTTTAGCAGAGAATGTTGAAGTAGAGTTGCGCCGAATAAACCTCATTTGGGCTGCATTGCTAGGCCTTGCCTTATCAATTGTTGTTTACGGTCTGATCTCCGATCGTGTGTCGACGTGGGGTATTGCCGTTTTATCGTTAGGGCTAGCGGTGATCAGTCTATATATTATTCGTAAGCCAATTACGGCTTATGCAGGCGCTGAGTCACACCATGTTTTTGCCTTAGCGATCAGTTCATTGGTGGCTATTGGGGCAGGGCTGTGCGCCACCAGTCATTCGAGCCAAGAGGGACCTTACAGCGGGTTAAACATTGTGATACCAGCAGTATTGTTAGCAGGCATCGCAAGTTTGACCCTTGCTTATGTGCTTATCGTGCCCAATGATCCTAGTCATATTTTGTTGGTTTCCGCTGCAGCAGTCGTGGGCGCAGGGTTAATCGTTTTTGCATCATTGCATGCAGCCTTTTCTAAATATATCGGGGCTGGCTTGTAGCTTCCGCTGCAATATGCGATAACACATTATGCAATTTGTAACCACAATTTCCGGCGGCCTCGTTCCGTTGTTTATTCGCACCCGCCATGACGCGATCATGGTGAGCTGTGCGCGCATTGGTTTTAAGCCTTAGCATTCTCTCCAGACTGACGCCTTGCCCAGCCGCAATATGAATCGCGGTCCACAATCATATCCGGAGTATTTTCCATGAACGTTCACAATAAAAATCTTAATATCGAAGACATCGTCAAGAGTGACATCACGCATCATTTTCATCCGTTCACGGATCATAAATCACTACACGCAGCCGGTGGCCCGCGCGTTATGATGCAAGCCGATGGCGTTTATATTTGGGATGGCAAAGGCAATAAAATCTTAGACGGCATGGCGGGCCTCTGGTGCGTGAACGTGGGCTACGGTCGCAAAGAACTGGCCGAAGTCGCTTACAAGCAAATGCTAGAATTGCCCTATTACAACACATTCTTCAAAACCACGACGGTTCCGGCGACCGAACTTGCCGCCAAAATTTCATCTGTATTGCCGGAGCGCATCAACCAGATTTTCTTCACCAACTCTGGTTCCGAATGCAATGACACCATGGTCAAATTCGTTCGCCACTATTGGCATTTAAAGGGTAAGCCTTATCGGCAACATTTTATCGCCCGCCATCGCGGTTACCATGGTTCGACCATGGTTGCAGGAAACCTTGGCGGCTTCCCCGCGATGCATGAAACTGGCGGCACAAAACTTCCCGGTTTCCATCACATTCAACAGCCTTACTGGTATGATTATGGTGGCGATAAATCACCAGAAGAATTTGGCCTTGAAGCCGCTGCCGAACTAGAAAAGAAAATCCTGGAGGTCGGACCCGATAACGTTGCTGCCTTTGTAGGAGAGCCTATTCAAGGTGCAGCAGGCGTTCTCATTCCGCCATCAACCTATTGGCCAGAAGTGCAACGCATTTGCAAAAAATACAATATTCTCATTGTGGCCGATGAAGTCATTTGTGGTTTCGGCCGCACCGGAAACTGGTTTGGTTTTGAAACATTCGGCTTTGATCCTGATATCGTGTGCATGGCTAAAGGACTGTCATCTGGCTATCAACCCATTGGCGCGGTAGCTTTTGCAGATCACTTAATCAAAGACTTCTTTGAGTTGGGTGGCGAGTTTTATCATGGCATGACCTATGCCGGACACCCGGTTGCCGCTGCCGTAGCTCTCAAAAACATTGAAATCATTCAGGACGAAAAACTGGTTGAGCGGGTGGCTGAGCTCGCACCTTATTTTGCAAAAGCATTGGCGAGTTTGAATGATCATCCTCTCGTCGGTGAAACCCGCAGTGTCGGTCTGATTGGTGCAATTGAAATCACCAACGACAAGGCAAAGCGCACAAGGTTCCGTGATTGTGGCCGCGTCGGCACAATCAATCGTGACCATTGCTTTGCTAACAATCTTATTATGCGCGCTTGTTGGGATACAATGGTGGTATCGCCACCTTTCACCATCACCAAAAAAGAAATTGACGAGTTGGTGCGGTTGGCAAGGAAATCACTTGATCAAACTTATGAAGTCGTAAAGTCGGAAATGTAATCATGGCAATTAAAATGGACAAACTCGCGCGCATTCCGGGCGATGAAGCGTTTCGCAAGGAAACTTTAAAAGGTACACAGTGGGAAGCCACCTATGCAGGTGCACTCTCGTTCATGCGCCGGAAATACACCCGGGATTTAACTGGTGTTGATATTGCGATCACCGGTATTCCTTTTGACCAAGCCGTATCGCACCGCTCGGGAACGCGTATGGGGCCAGAAGGCATTCGCAAAGCCTCCGCTGAAAATGCCTGGGGCCCATTCTGGCCATGGGGCTTTGATCCCTTCGATACTTTGGCAGTGACCGATTACGGTGATTGCTTTTTCGATTGGGGCCGCAAAGAAAACTTCCCCGACACGCTTGAGCAGCACGCCACAACAATTCTAGATTCTGGTGCTGAAATGATTTCCCTCGGTGGCGATCATTACATTTCCTATCCATTGCTAAAGGCACACTACAAAAAACACGGGCCATTAGCGCTGGTGCATTTTGACGCCCATCGCGATGTGGAAGTGGATGACGGCGGCCGCATTGATCACGGCACCATGTTTGCTTATGCCGTGCGCGAAGGTTTAATCGATCCTAACAAATCTGTTCAGCTCGGCATCCGTACCACATTCGCTGGCGAAACCACGATGGGCTTCCGCATCATTTATGCTGATGAAGTGCACGAAACTTCAACCGCCGATCTCGTCAAAATCATCAAGAAAAAAGTCGGAAAATCGAAAGCCTATTTGACTTTTGATATTGATTGCCTTGATCCATCCGCCGCCCCCGGAACCGGAACGCCTATTCCCGGCGGCCTCACTTATCATCAAGCAGCTGCAATCATCCGTAAGCTGACGGATATCAATTGGATCGGCATGGATATGGTGGAAGTATCGCCACCTTATGATCACGCTGAAATAACCTCAGGTGCCGCCGCTGGACTAGTAATGGAATACATCTGTTTGCGGGCATACCAACGCGGAGCTCGTGCGGAAGTGATGAAGAAGTAAGGTTCCCTCATCCGGCCTGTCGGCCACCTTCTCCCACCAAAAGAGGTGGGCGAAGGCGAGAATTCTAGCCTTCTCCCGTTCCTTTTAACGGGAGAAGGTGCCCAAAGGGCGGAAGAGGGCGACTTAACTCAACGCATCTTTCATGCGGTAATACATCATTGCGGCGACCAATATGGGCGTGCGGATTGGGCCGCCGGGGAAGGGCAGGTGTTTGATTTTCGCAAGAAGATCAAAGCGTTCAGCAGTTCCGCGCAAAGCCTCCGCCATCAACTTCCCATATAGCCCGGCAAGCGCCACACCTTGGCCCGAATAGCCATGCGCGTAAAATGTTGTGGGGCTCAGCCGCCCACAATCAGGAACCCGGTTCGACGTGATCGCAATATAGCCACCCCATGCAAATTCAATTTTGACATCTTGCAACTGCGGAAAAACAGATGTCATGCGCGGCCGCATATATTCACCAAGATTTGGCGGCTCCATACCAGAGTAACTCGCCCGCCCGCCAAACAGCATACGATGATCTTTTGAACGGCGATAATAATCCACGATGAAATTTGTATTGGCCACAGCTTCATTATCGGCAATCAAAGCCTTAGCGCGATTTTCGCCTAACGGCTCCGTAGCAATGATGTAACTTGCAACCGGCATGACCCGGCCATAAAGTTTGGGCACAGTCCGACCCAAATAAGCATTTCCGGCGAGGATCATAAACTTAGCTGAGACTTTGCCCATAGCAGTTCTGGCGGATGGCGAAGCACCGGTATCAACATCGAGAACTTCCGTGTTTTCAAAAATTTGTGCTCCGGCATTAACCGCGGCGCGCGCTAACCCGAGACAATAATTCAAGGGGTGCATATGCCCGGCTTGTCCTTCGCGGAATGCGCCGTGATAACGCGTGGTTCCAATTTTTTCTTCCAATTCCGCTTTCGTCAAAACGGAAGTATCCTGAGCGCCCAGCGCATCATATTCTTCTTTCCAAGCTTTGAGATCGTCAAAGTGTTTAGATTTCTGGATGCAGTTCAAATAACCCCATTGCAAATCGCAATCAATTTTATGTGTCGCAATGCGGTCCACAATGAGCGCCTTGGATTCCTCGGCCAGCGTAAAACACTTCTGCGCATCCGCGGCACCCAGCTGACTTTTGATCGGTCCTTGTCCTGAAGAAAAACCAGTGCAGATTTGCCCGCCATTGCGGCCAGATGCACCAAAGCCCACATGCTTCGATTCGAGCACGATGACTTTGTAGCCAGCTTTTGCTAATTCCAATGCTGCCGAAAGCCCGGTATAGCCAGCGCCTACAATACAAACATCGCAACGCGCATCTCCCGCCAGAGCAGGGTGCTTGGTTTTGTCATTCGCAGTTGCAGCATAATAAGAGAGATTTGAAATTGATTTTGGCATGATGATATTTCTTTAGCCTCCCCCCTTTTGCAACGTCAATAAGAAGAGTTAAGGTGATCTTGCGAAACAACCATTTGGGGAATCATGTCGCACGCAAAATTTGAAGACTTTATCAACAGCAAACGGATTACTGAGGTCGAATGCCTTGTGGCTGACATGTCCGGAACCGCGCGCGGAAAAATACTTCCGCCAAAAAAATTCTTGAAGGGCCAAAAAACCAAAGGCCTCCGAATCCCGGAAGAAGTTTTCATGCTCACAATCAATGGGCGTTACACTCAAGAGACGAACGCCGTCAGCGATAGTGCGATTGATATTTACATGGAGCCGGATATCAACACGGCGCGGATCGTTCCATGGTACGAAGCGCCAACCGCGCAAGTTATTTGCGATGCATTTCATTTGACTGGTGAGCCCGTTGAAATTTCACCACGACATGTCTTGAAGCGGGTGTTGGCTTTATATAAAGAAAAAGGCTGGCGGCCGGTTGTGGCGCCAGAACTTGAGTTCTATCTCTGCAAGAAAAATCTCGATCCGGATTATCCACTTGAAGCAGCCGTTGGCCGCTCAGGACGGAAAGAGCCCGGCGGCCAAGCCTACGGCATTGATGCCGCCAATGATTTCGATCCAGTTGTCGAAGATATTTACGATTATTGCGAAGCGCAGGAATTAGATGTCGACACACTTTCGCATGAAAGTGGTCCCGCCCAACTTGAAATAAACTTCAACCATGGCGATCCACTTGATCTTGCCGATCAGGTTTTCCTGTTCAAGCGCACCGTGCGCCAAGCCGCCTTGAAACATGACATCTACGCAACGTTTATGGCCAAGCCGCATGAGAACGAGCCGGGCTCCGCTATGCATCTTCATCAATCGGTGTTGGATGCTAAAACCGGCAAGAATATTTTTGCTGATCGTGGTGGCAAGCACTCGAAGTTGTTTCTAAATCACATCGGTGGACTTCAGCGTTACATGGCAGCCTCAATGCCATTCTGCGCGCCGAACGTAAATTCATATCGCCGTCTGGTTCCAGAATCTGATGCACCGACAAATGTTCATTGGGCGATCGACAATCGCACGGTAAGTTTGCGCGTTCCTGCGTCTGATCCTTCTAATTTGCGTATCGAAAACCGCATGCCGGGAGCTGATACCAATCCCTATCTAGCATTTGCTGCTTCGCTTGCTTGCGGCTATCTTGGTATGGTTGAGCGCATTAAACCGTCTGAACCGGTCACTGGCTCAGCATATCGCTATGCTCATACGCTACCGATTAACTTGGACGAAGCCCTCGACAAATTGAACTACACCAAATCCTTCAAAAAGGTCATGGGGGAGAAATTTGTTGAAGCATATCAAGATGTGAAATTTGAAGAAATGCAGCACTACCGTAAAGTAATTAGCTCATGGGAGCGGGAGTTCTTGCTGCTTAATGTCTGATGCGAAGCTTAGTGCCAATGTTACAAAATCATTGTATGATGCAGGCAAATCAGTTCTCATTGGGGATACTATGCTGGCTTTTCTGAAAAACGTCATTCTCGTTCTCACCTTTACCTTTACCTTTGGTCTTGCTTCGGCACAGCTCCAGGCGACGGCTGCACCGGTGAATGACGCAATTGCAGAAATCCTCAATGGTGGCGGTCGGTTGGCTTTGCCACTAGAGCGCATCCGGGGTGCTTTAAAAGCGCACTATGTGGCCAATGGCGGCAGCGTTTATTGGGCCGGTTCACCGCGCATGGATGCCTTTATTCAACGGGCGCAAAATGCGGCGGCTGATGGCTTAAACCCCGATGATTATCCTATCAATACGTTGATTGAAATCAGAGACAATCTTGATCCAAGCGATCCTTACGCCGCTGCCGAAGCGGAGTTATACTATTCTGCATTTTTTGTCGCTTATGCTGCTGACTTAAAAATTGGTCGCGTATCCCCGCAAAAAGTTGATCCCAATCTCTTCCGCAGCCGCAAAACGATTGATGTTTTACGGGTGCTGACCGATCTCAAAAAACAAAAGGATCCGGCAAAGTTTTTGGCCGCTTTCGAACCGCGCAATGTTCATTATCAATCTTTGAAAAAAATGTTGCGGGTCTATAATCAATTAGCCGAAAGCAACGATTGGCCTAACATTGCCCAAGGTGCAACGGTTAAGCCAAATGGCTCGGACGCGCGCATTCCTGCCATCCGTCAGCTCCTCGCTTACACCGGTGACTTCGAATGGAATGTGACCAATTCGACAAAGTATGATGGCAATTTAGTTACGGCAGTGCAGCGTTTTCAGCAGCGGCACGGACTGGAAGCCAAAGGCTTACTCGGTAAGCAAACAATTTTGACGATGAATGTGCCACCAGATGAGCGTCGCCGTCAGATTATCTTAAATATGGAACGCTGGCGTTGGATGCCTGATAACTTAGGGGAAGAGCATTTCCTCGTAAATATTGCGGGCTTTGAATTGCAGCATGTGCAGTCCACTGTTATTGTAGATCGGATGAATGTCGTTGTTGGTGCAATCGCAACTCAGACGCCAGAATTTTCTGATGAAATGGAATATGTCGAAATTAACCCAACTTGGACCGTGCCTTACAGCATCGCCAGCAAAGAAATGTTACCAAAGCTTAAAGCTAACCCATACGCTTATGCAGAGGAGTTCGAAGTCTTTGCCAACGGCCAATTAACAACTTGGGATTCAATCGATTGGAACGCTTACGGCGCTGGCAAATTCCCATTCACTTTCCGTCAAAGGCCCGGGCCAAAAAATGCGCTCGGCCGCGTAAAATTTATGCTGCCAAACAAACATAATATTTATCTGCATGACACGCCTGCTAAAGATAAATTCGCGTCTACCTCGCGAGCATTTAGTCATGGTTGCATTCGCTTGTCCCGCCCTATGGACCTCGCTTATTCACTGCTTGGAACAACTGGATGGGATGAGTCTCGTGTTGATGAAACAATTGCTGGTGGTGAAACGACGCGGGTTTCGTTGCCCGCCAAGATTCCGGTTCATCTCATATACGCAACGGCGTTCCGCGGTGAGAATGGCGTGGAGTTCCGGCCAGATGTTTACGGCCGTGACCGTAAGCTATTTGCTGCATTATTTGGTCGTCCTGCAAGTTAATCCGTAGGCGGATCAATTTCGCGCAACGTACCAAAAGCCGACAATGCAATTTTGCTCGATTTTACGTGCAAGACCGCTGGTCCATTTGAGTTTAAAAACGCGGATACGGTTGCAGCAATATCGTCACCCAGAGCGAGAGTAAATCTCGCAGCACCAAACGATTCCGCCCATTTGCCAAAATCGGGATTGACCAAGTTTGTGCCAGACACGCGGCCAGGAAAATGATTTTCCTGATGCGTTCGAATGGTGCCGTAGATGCCGTTGTCCGAGATTACAATCTTTGGTGTTCCACCACATTGCATCGCCGTTGCTAATTCTTGCCCCGTCATCAGCACACCGCCATCCCCGACAAAACAAATAACCATGCGCGCAGGTTCAATAAGACTTGCAGCCACAGCAGCCGGAACACCAAACCCCATGGCTCCTGCAATTGCCCCTAACAATGTATTTTGTGGCGTCATTTTCCAATGTCTATGCACCCAGCTCGACATATTCCCAGCATCGGTCGCAATAATTGTGTCACGTGGTGCTTCTGCCGCAAGGGCCACAACGACTGCACCAAAATCCACGCCATCGACAGGTTCGGGGCTAACAAATTTCTGAAACTCTTTCACAAAACCGTTGAGCCGCGAAACCCACTGTTCCCGCGCCGACGACACAACCCGAACACCGCCAGATAATCCGAGCAACACCGCAACTGGATCAGCCACCAATCCTAAATCTGTTTCAAACACCCGCCCAATATGTCGACCATCATTATGGATATGGATCAAAGATTGCACCGGCGCAGGAGCCTTGGGGAAACTATAGTTCAGCGTAGCAACATCGCCCAATCGCGTTCCTACTGCGATAATCAAATCAGCAGCCGCCAATATCTCGCGATGTGCCTTTGGATTACCAAACCCAATATGACCGGCATAAAGGTCAGATGTATTGTCAAAAACATCCTGATTTTTCCATGTAACCGCTACGGGAATGCGTTGCGCTTCGGAAAACTGCAGCAAGGCCGCTGTTCCATTGGCTCCGCGCATTACAGCACCAGCAACGATAATTGGGCGCTCCGCAAGGTTGATCATGTCTTGAATTTTGCGCAAATCATCAGCGCCATGGTGCAGTGTTGGCAGCGCATAAACCTGTGGCGAAAAGTCGTCAATCTCATCGCGCAGCATATCTTCAGGCATCGAAATAATCACTGGCCCCGGTGTTCCTTCCGCCGCCAATCGCATTGACCGCGACGTGAGTTCAGCAACCTTGCTGCCATCATTGATTTCATAAACCGCTTTCGCCATGCCGCCAAAAAACTGCGAATAATCGACTTCTTGAAACGCCCCGCGATAACGCTCTTCTCGTGACACCTGCCCAATCAGTAGGATCATGGGGACCGCATCTTGCTCTGAAACATGAACCGCTATGGAAGCATTCGTGGCACCCGGTCCACGGCTAACCAAGCATACGCCAGGCCTACCAGTAAGCCTGGCTTCAGCAAGCGCCATAAATCCCGCACCGGATTCATGCCGACAGACAATGACATCAACTTCGCTGCCATAAAGCGCATCGAGCAAAGTAAGATAGCTTTCTCCCGGCACGCAATAGACACGCTCCACCCCATGGGCATGAAGGACCTTTACGATGGCATCAGCAGCGCGCATTTTCTAAACTCCAAAACACTTCCACGCAATTTTTGCCTTGAAGTGTTAGGGATGTCGAGAGGTAATCAAGGCATGGCTGGTGATGGTAATGCGTTGAGAGCGGTTTGTGCTTCAACCACACCAGCACTTGCGGCTTTTTGATACCATTCCATCGCTTTGGCAGCATCAGGCTTTAAGCCCTGAACCTTCAGCGTCGCAAATACTTTCGGATCATAGGTTCGCGCAACGCCCAGCGCACCAAGTCCTAACCCAAGCTCGTGGGCCCGTAAGAAAAACGGGCGTGCTGCTAAAACATCGCCAGACGTCAAAAGCATTTCACCTTTTTCCATCATACTACGTGCTTCCGGAGAGACCTCAACACCTATTACGCTATCGGTTTGTGGGGGGGCATTGGCAGGTATTACTTGCAGCGCAATATCTTTAAGTGCGACAGTCATTTCTTTCACTGGGGCGGCCAACTCTCCAGTTTTTGTTTCGATTGCCGCTACAGAAAGTTCAATTTTCTCAACTTCTGAAGCAGGAATTGTAACGCTGACATTAGGAATATCTTGTGGCTTCAACAACCAATCGCCTTTTGCCAGCTCAACACCTGCGGAAAGATAGGCGGCTTCTGGTAAACCTATCACACGCAAAGAAATTGGGGCTGTATCGTTGGCAGCTGCAGCGCTCAACAGCAAAGGAATAGGGTCGTTTAATAACCCACTGACATCTTCCACCGCGAGCGTTGCTGTTGCCACGGTTTTCTGTTGAATGGTTGTTTTACCCGCGTTGTCTTCGTCCGGTTTTCCAAGCGGGGTCGCCATCGTGAAACGTGGAAAATTGTTTTCCCATAGTGCTTTGAATGGATCAGGATTGGCAAAGCCATACCCAACTCCACCGCCAACCGAAACCGCAACGAGCGTTAACATCGCAACGCGTAAAGTTGAAGTTGGGGCTGGCTTTTTCGCATAATAGCGGTTCTGATCCGCTATTGCTTGCGCTGGCATCGTTGGCCGACGGACAGTTTTGTTGTGGTCGCGCTCTTGAGCCAGATTTGCTTGCGCTTCGCTAACCCGCGCCGCCACGCGTTGGCGATAGGTTTCATAATCGGTTGTCGCTGCTTTCACGGGCGGCGGTGGCATTTCTTCTAACCGGCGCCGATAGCGGGCAACCAATTCGTCAGCGTCAGGTTTTTCATAATGGCCCTCAAACCAGCTGGGCGTCTTCACTGGAGTTACTGTTTCATCGTGATCAGCAACCAGAGTTGCGTCTTCTTGAATCTCTGTATTCAGTTGAGCATTAGTCATGGTTGATCTCCTTTATTGTTTTTGATGACGTCGTCTACTGCGCTAAATCGCGGCCATCCCGCAACTTGTGTGGCAAGATTGATAGGACCGCGGTCGGCATCCCCAAGATTTGGATTGGCGTAAAGTGCGTTGGTGAATTTGCTCAATTTTAAAAAATGTTCATTGCCGCGCGGCCAGTTGAACACAGCTAAAATTAGGGACGAAGAAATAGTTTCAACTGTTTTTCCTTGATCAATCAGACCGGGAAAGTCCTGAGCTTCGAGCATTGCGGGCGCGTAAGTCTGCTGTAAAATTGGTAAAAGTGGTATTGGCAAAATTTGCCAATCGCCTTTCGTCAAAATGGATTGATCGAAACTTGAGCCAAGCAGCAAAACCGCATCTGCTTTATCTTGTCGCAATGCCGCAATGGCAGCGTTATCACTCAAAGCTACACGTTCAAAGTTCATCCCCAAAGCAGCGAAAAGAATCTCGCCAGTAGCAAAAGACGAGCTGTGCACCGGCCCGGTAGCGATCCGCTTTCCTTCAAGTGATGAAAGAGTGGAGAGTGAAGATTTTGCAATTATCACCACGTTAAGTGCGTCCAATTTGGCGGTGTAATAAAGTCGTTGTTTTCCGTCAGCTGTAAGCGCGTGTTGCGTGGCATAAGTTAGCGCATCGGAGGAAACCAAGGCCGCATCCACGCCTTGTAAAAACACCAAATCGCTGAGTGTTTGCACGCTTCCTGAACCCAAAATAGGCAGAATTCGCAAAGCATCGGCGTGGTCCAACGCATGTGAAAAATTCTGCGCCAATGGCAGCCAAGCTTGTTCGCTTACCATTAGCCCAATCGTGTTTCGATTTAGCATCGTTGCACGCTGATCTTCAGCATGAACAAATGCACTACTGCTAAGCGTCAGCCACAAACCGACGATAAATGGCAAGCGATAGACCAAGCCAATATCCAATCTTCAAATAGGGTGCCATCCCCCGCATTCCGACAAAAACAAACTATTGTTTTCATTGCAACACAGTCGAAAGATCAATCCTAAATGTGGCAAGCAGCGGGCAAGAAAAAGGTTATCTATAGGCGGGGATGCCTAAGGGACTGCTTGGGACAGATCAAGATTTTCGGTTCAAATTCAAGCTGAAGTCCTATAACACAAGCGAAACGAGGGCGCAAAAATGTCGATTATTGATGAAGCCAAGGCCAAAATAAAAGGCAAAAATCTAAAACTCGTAATGCCAGAAGGGGGCGATCCTCGTATTATTGCAGCCGCCGCAAAACTTCGTGGGCTAGATTTGGCTGATCCTATAGTTTTTGATGAAGATCTTGGTCTGCCATCGCAAGAAGAGGTGGCGCTGATCCGCAGGCGCCGTGAAAAAATGAATGAAGCAATGGCTTTGCGCTTGTTGGCGAAACCGCTCTACCGCGCTGGCGCGATGGTGGCCACCGGGCAAGCGCGCGCCATGCTTGCAGGTGCAATTAATCCAACAGCACGGGTGATCGAAGCGGCATTAATGACAATAGGCTTGGCTCCGAATATAAAAACGCCATCCAGTTTTTTCTTAATGCAATGGCCAGATAAGCGCATAATTTTTGCTGATTGCGCTGTCAATATTCAACCCACTGCCGGTGAGCTTGCAGACATTGCGATTGCGTCAGCTGCCAGCGCTGCCAGTTGTTTGACTGAGGAACCGCGCGTGGCGCTGCTATCTTTTTCCACCAAGGGAAGTGGCAACCATGCCGATGCTGATAAAGTTATAGAAGCTTTGCGGATCGCCCGTGAACGAGCACCTCATCTTTTGATTGATGGTGAACTCCAGGGTGATGCAGCTCTTACCATGAGCGTGGCAGCACGGAAAGTGAAAGAGCCAAGTGCGGTCGCAGGACAAGCCAACGTGCTTGTGTTTCCTGATTTGGACGCTGGAAACATCGCCTATAAGCTGACCCAATATTTGAGTGGTGCGCAAGCAATCGGTCCCATTTTGCAAGGTTTCGCCCAGCCCGTTTCCGATCTTTCGCGCGGTGCAACCGCTGATGATATTGTCGATACTGCGGCTTTGCTTTTAGCTTTGAGTTGAGCGCAGCACCGCTTGAACATGGTTTGCGATACTGAGTTCCTCATCAGCGGGAACCACATGAACGGCACCTGCATCAATATTCAACCAGCTCAAATGGTTCATAATTTTATCGCGAATTGCGCTCGCATTCTCACCGATCCCGCCAGTAAAAACCACAGCGTCAACACCGGCCATAGCGGTAATTAATGACCCCGCATAACGAGCCGCCGAATAGCAATAATAGTCAACAGCCTCACGGGCTTCGACAGCCATATTTTCCAACAGAATTTTCATATCAGGTGAAATGCCAGATAGTCCAAGCAGGCCGCTGCGCCGATAAAGTAGATCCTCTAACTCATCTGGCCCCATTTTTTCATCACGCATCAAAGCGATTAAAACACCGGGATCAATGCTTCCAGTGCGGGTTCCCATGACTAATCCATCAGCTGTGGAAAACCCCATTGTTGTGGCAATACTTTTTCCATCAACAATAGCGCACATGCTGGCACCGCTACCAAGATGCGCCACCAATAATTTTCGAGGTAAAGGCGCGGCAGTCATTTCCGGCAATCGTTTTACGACGTGTTCGTAATTTAACCCATGGAAACCATAGCGCCGATAACCTTTATCGCGAAATTCTTTTGGTAAAGGAAGTCGGGTAGCCACATCGGGTTGGGTAGCGTGAAATGCAGTATCAAAACATGCCACATGTGCCAAATGGGGACGCAATGCGCGGGTGTCTTTGAGTGCGGTCAATCCAAACGGAAGATGCAATGGTGCAAGTGCGCGAAGTGCATTCAGTTCACGTTCAATTTCTGGCGTGACGCGTATCGGAGCAGTGAACTTTGCTCCGCCATGCACAATGCGATGACCAACCCCAATCAAGTCCCGAGGTGCCGCACCCCGTTCCTCAAGCCATTCCAGCAGCAGCGCTAAACCTTCGCGAAAACCAATATTTTTATCAAGAATTTGGGTGTCTGGCCCGCAGCTGATTTTCGGATTTGTGCCAATACCACTAACCTGCCCGCGCAACCCAATCGCTAAACTATCTGCATTGAATGTAGCAAACTTCAGCGAGGATGAACCCGCGTTTAGAACAAGAATCGATTTCATCCAAAAACTCCAAAATTGAAGTTTTTATTTAGCAGAAATCAAGTCGCAAGAGTTTATTACACTTGGGTCAGTTAACCTGAATACCTTTACGATTGACTTTGAAACCATTTTTGCCACGCCAACATTTAAGGCCAGTTGTTTCTGACTTGCAATTGAACTGGCCTTCAGACCACGTCTTGCCATATTGCAATACGTTGGGATTGCCACAGCCGGGAACCTCGCCTGGATTTTTAAGCACCCGCGCTTTGCCGCGAACAAAAAGCTCGACTTTCCAATATACTGGATTAACGCGGTCGCAAGTCAGCATCGGCTCGCCTGTCGGCTCTAAATCCGAATTGTATCCACCATCCGGATTGTAAAGACAGCAAACATTATTGGAGGGTGTATCAAATACAGTGTAGCCGCCGGGTTCCGGCGTGAATTCCACTGCGAATGCGGGCGAAGAGAATGTTAAGAAAGCGAGTGCAAAAATCCGTTTCATGGTAAGGTACTCCCTTGTTGCAGTGTTGAACTTAGAACAAACCTAACCCCCGGAAAATGAACAGCATTTGAACGTTATTTGATTTCAATTTCGATAAACGCATACTCGGTTTCCATCGCGTTGATCACGTCATGCTCGACGCCTTCTTGACGATAGTACGGAACGCCCATTTTCATTTCTGCAAACTTAGTGCCCTCAGAAGTTTCCAGCTGTACGCGGCCATCCATGAGCGGTACCACCACATAATTATGGCCATGGCGATGCCAGCCCGTATTGGCGCCCGGAGCGAATCGGTATTCGGTCACAATCACTTTGTCATTTTCGATGTGTACAATTGCTTTTGCAGTACCAGTCATTCGGGTTCTCCTATGGTTATTTATCGAGTGTGGAACGATAGCGATGGCGCGTCAACTCTTGACGTTTTGGGATTGCCAGCGCAGTTAGATGCAAATTCTGGAGATTGAAATGGCCTATTCAATGGTGGCGGCGCGGCGACTTTCAGTCGGTGTAAAAGTTGGCAATGTTACGGTTGGTGGCAGCTCGCCTATCGTCGTCCAATCCATGACCAATACAGATACCGCTAATATTGAAGCCACCGCCCAGCAAACCGCAAGCCTAGCGCGGGCAGGGTCCGAAATCGTTCGTATCACGGTAGATCGCGACGAAGCAGCGAAAGCGGTCCCGCATATTCGTGATCAACTTTTGCAAATGGGTGTGCGTGTTCCTCTGGTTGGCGACTTTCATTACAATGGCCACACTCTGCTTGCTGAAAATCCAGCCTGCGCGGAAGCGCTCGACAAATATCGCATTAACCCTGGCAATGTTGGTTTCAAGGCCAAAAAGGACCGCAACTTTGCAACTATGATCGAGACCGCTATCCGTTATAACAAGTCTGTCCGAATTGGCGTAAACTGGGGCTCGCTCGACCAAGCTTTGTTGACTGAACTGATGGATGCCAATGCCAAATCGGCGGACCCCATTGCGGCCCGCGCGGTTATGCATGAAGCAATCGTACAGTCAGGAATTCAGTCTGCACTTTATGCTGAGGAGTTAGGTCTTAATCGCAATCAGATTATCATTTCTGCTAAGTGTTCAGAAGTACAAGATCTGATTGCTGTTTATCGCATGTTGGCCACGCGCTCTGACCACGCTTTGCATTTGGGCTTAACGGAAGCGGGCATGGGATCAAAAGGCATCGTGGCCTCAACCGCAGCACTCTCTGTTCTCTTGCAGGAAGGTATCGGCGATACTATTCGCATTTCGCTGACCCCTGAGCCCGGCGGCGACCGCTCCCGCGAAGTTATCGTGGCGCAAGAAATTTTGCAAACCATGGGCCTTCGTGCTTTTGCACCCATGGTAATTGCATGTCCCGGATGTGGCCGCACCACCTCCACTACATTTCAAGAACTCGCCCAAGATATCCAGTCTTACGTGCGCAACCGCATGCCAGAATGGAAAGTAACTTATCCTGGATTTGAAAACCTAACACTTGCGGTCATGGGCTGCATCGTCAATGGTCCCGGCGAATCAAAGCATGCTGACATTGGTATCTCTTTGCCCGGCACCGGCGAATTACCAGCCGCTCCAATTTACATTGATGGCAAAAAAGCCGGAACCTTGCGCGGGGCGGATATTAGCCAGCAGTTCCAAACCATCGTTGAAGACTACGTGCAAAAGCGTTGGGGATGAGTGAGCTTGCGTCTAACTTCCCAATGACAGTGAAGCAGTTTCTGGCTGAAACAGAAATTCACTTGGCGCGCGGCGATATTGTTCTTTCCCAAAGTCCAACGCTGTCTAGTTGGTTGATTAGAAAAGCCACCAGGAGTTTTTTCAGTCACGCCGCATTAGTGTTTCTATTGCCACATAAAGACGAGGGGCTCGATAACACTTTCCTTTTGGAAAGTGTTTCTGCTGGGGTCGGTATTGCCAATTTGCAGAGTTACATTTCGGGCCGTTCACCAAGTGCAGCAATTGCAATCTTGCGTTTAAATCAACCGGGATTGGAGCCAGCTTTTCACAAGCAAGTCGGCGGCTTAATGTTAAACTATGTTCACGCGGGTTATGATTATGGCCGTGTCATCAAGCTCGCATTATCGCTTCTCTTTGGTGCGCGGTTGGGTTGGTCTGGCGTGCGCAATGGAAGTCGTAAATCCATGCAAACCGCCATTGAGTCCACAAAGCGCAAACGCCGTTTCCGCTGGGTTCCTCCACAATTTATTTGCAGTGGCTTCATTCAATATGGATTGGTGGCGGCCAAGCTCCAGCGCGATGAAGATGCGCACGGCGTGGTTTTTCGTGCCGATCTTAGGCCAAATGACCGCAATGGTTTGCTTGCGGTAACACCAGAGGACATTGCAACATCTTCAATTGTTGATTGGCGTTTTGCGGTGCGCAAAGGTTGGGTTTACCGCGTCGAAAATTATGAAATGGCCCGAAAAACTATTTCCGGCGATTAATACTAAACTCTGCAGCCGCTCTGAGCCCATCTGCTTTTGGTCCAAAATCATGAACCATGTCTGAGGCCGCATCAATCAATTCGCGGGCTTCGACTTTCGCTTGATCAAGTCCCAGTAAATCAACAAACGTAACCTTACCTTTGGTCCGATCTTTTTGTGTGGCCTTGCCGAGCGCTTTTGCCGAAGACTCGACATCTAAAATATCATCTGCAATTTGGAATGCCAATCCAACATGATCAGCATACTGACGAAGTTTAGCGCCGTCCGCGCCAGCCATAATCGCACCCGCTTCACACGCAAAGCGAAACAGCGCTCCGGTTTTCATGTTTTGCATATCTGAGATTTCAGCGACGGATTTAAATCCTTTGGTATCCGCCAGAATATCCAGCATCTGCCCACCCACCATGCCCGCTTCGCCTGCACCGCGCGCTAGTGCTAAGACAAGTGCACTGCGAACGGCCGGATCAAGATGTGTGGCTTCATTCGCCAAAATCTCAAATGCGAAGGTCAAAAGGGCGTCACCGGCAAGGATCGCTGTTGCCTCATCAAATTTCCGATGCATCGTCGGTTGGCCACGCCGCAAATCATCATCATCCATTGCAGGCAAATCATCATGCACGAGTGAGTAGCAATGAACACATTCTAAAGCCGCCGCCACGCGTAAAGCTTGATCAGGTGCAACATCAAAAAGTGAGGCGCTTTGCAAAACCATATAAGGCCGCAAACGTTTACCCGGCCCAAGAACGGCATAACGCATAGCGGTTCTTAAACGATCACCAGTGATTTCCGGCAACAGCCGATCGAGCTCTGCCTCTACCCGCGAAGCAGTCGCATTGAGATCAATATCAAATTGTTCAGCAGAGGGAGATGGCAAGTGCAAACCTGTGTGTTAAAGGCAAGAGCCATACATGAATGACAAACGACAATCCACTGCCCGAAATGTCGCCACACGCTGGAAAGCGTTTTGGCAGCGCCGAAAGATATGGCAGCGTTGGGCACTAGGAATCGCTGGATTTATTGTGGCTTGGCCGATTGTGATGACAGTAGTTTACGCAGTTGTTCCACCGCCTGTTTCGAATCTTATGATTCTTCGGACTTTTACAGGAAATGGAATTTCAAAAGATTGGGTCA
Organism: Hyphomicrobiales bacterium; assembly: GCA_043760745.1. Taxonomy (GTDB): domain Bacteria; phylum Pseudomonadota; class Alphaproteobacteria; order Rhizobiales; family Aestuariivirgaceae; genus Aestuariivirga. The sequence goes on along the minus strand of JAYUOP010000165.1, from coordinate 2,273 downwards.
GTTATGATCAAATCTCGCCCCACCTCGCCAAAGCTGTCATAACTTCAGAGGACGCCCGCTTTTGCGAACACAATGGCGTAGATTGGGTTGAATTATCCGGCGTGGTCGAAGACGTTTTCGACGATGACGAGGGGCCGATCCGCGGCGCCAGTACAATTTCCATGCAAACCGCCAAGAACTTGTTCCTTTGGGATGGACGGAGTCTAATTCGAAAAGGTCTTGAGATTCCAGTAGCTTATTGGATGGATTTAGTATGGTCCAAACGCCGCATGATTGAAATTTATCTCAACATTGTGGAGTGGGCGCCCGGTGTTTATGGAGCGGAAGCGGCTTCTCAACATCATTTTAAGAAGCCAGCTTTCAAGCTCACCAAGCGGGAGGCGGCTCTGCTGGCAGCTGTTTTGCCGAACCCTATTAAACGTAAAGCTGGTAAACCATCACGGCGGGTTTCCACCACAGCCAACAAAATCATGCGTCGAATGAACGAAATGGACGCCTATCTCACTTGTCTTAAGTGAATTCCTTCGCTATAGAGACCCCAACTGAACGATGCCTCGCATCTTTCTTCGTAAAATTATTTGTTTCCAGAGGTTTAAAATGGCAGTTCCACGTCGCAAAATGTCCAGAAGCCGCATCGGTATGCGTCGTTCGGGCCAAAAGATGCAAATCATCACTTGGATTGAAGATAAGCAATCCGGCGAAATCCGTCGTCCTCACCACATTGATTTGAAAACCGGTATGTATCGTGGCCGTCAGGTTCTCGATGTGAAGACTGACGCTTAATTTTAGCGACATAAATTTCTAAAACCGGCTTTTGAGCCGGTTTTTTTGTATCTCAATTTCCTCTTAAGTCAAAAGCGCTATTCTGGCCTCCAAATTGCATATTGGAGACTATGTTGGCTGGACATTGGCAAGACCTAACCGCAAAGACCTATTCGGCGTCAGATATGGATCAAATTGAACCAGCTTTGAAGGCATTGGGCGCAAGAAAATTGGCCTCAACAGCTTATTCGAGCCCAGAGTGGCTCAGTGCACTTTTGCACCATCGTGTAAATCCCAATCTCGCAACGGTCAGCCAAAATGGCGATTTGTATTTCGCACTCCCGATCAATCAAAGCAGTTTACCACTACCATTGGCAAAAAACGCCATTTCGCCACTTGGTGGTACAGGCTTACCACTTATTGATAGCGATTTGCCGGAAGCCGCTTGGGAGGCTTTTCTAGCGGGGCAGGGCAAACCAGTTTTGCTATCGCAAGTGCCGACGGATGGCGCATTTTTCAAAATGATTGAAAGCCAATCCGATCGATTCGCTATACTTGATCAATGGCAACGCGCTGGAATTAGACCTTCAGGCACATTCGACAATTGGCTTGAACAAAACTTTGATAAAAAACGCCGTAAAGAATATCGCCGTTTGCGCAATCGCCTTGCTGAAGAAGGTGACTTGCAAACTGAGCAACTGACAGCAGGCGCGGATTGCAAACCATGGCTTGATAATCTTTTAGCGCTTGAGGCAGCTGGTTGGAAAGGCCAACGCGGAACAGCGTTAGGCACCGAAGCCAAACTCATGGCCGCCTTGCATGACGCCGCCGCAGCGCTCCACGCCCAAGGCAAATTCCGCATGTGGCGTTTGGTGCTCAATGGCAAAACACTCGCCAGCATGTATGGGATTATTGATAGCGAAGAGGCATGGCTGGGCAAGATTGCCCATGATGAAAACTTTGCCAAATACTCCCCAGGCGTCATGTTGATTTTTGACGCTACAGAAGCATTATTCGCCGAAGAAAACATCCGCGTCGTTGATAGTTGCGCCATTCCCGGTCATCCGATGATCGAAAATATTTGGCGCGACCGTATTGGCATGGCCGATGTCATGGTCGCTGCATCTTGCGTTTCCAAAGCCCAATTCAAATTTACTCTTGCAGTTGAAAAACTCCGCCGCAGAGTCCGCAGTTTTGTGCGTGATATTTATTACAAACTTAGAGGAAGACACAGATCATGACCATAGTGACAGTTGATGCAAAAATTGCCCGTACCAAGTTTCTCAAAGAAGCGTTTACATTGAAACACGGTCTTGCGGATCATCCACTGTTTAAACTCCCGCGCTTGGTTGCACTCGCCAAATCCATGCCACGCGACCGTATCGAGTACAACTCCGGCAAAGTTGCTGTTGGCGTGCGCCCAGAAAATGTGCCTAAGATTGATATGGCGGCTGAAGACGTGATCCGCACAATTGAAACCGCCAATGCTTGGATGGTCATTAAATTTGTGC
>JAYUOP010000164.1:0-23303 GCA_043760745.1 Hyphomicrobiales bacterium | reverse complement strand
GCCCGCGAACTTCATGCCGCCGCCGCCACGCTGAAATTAGGCTTTGTCGATGCGCCAGTGTCGGGCGGGCAAATGGGCGCGGAGAACGGCGCGTTGACCGTGATGTGTGGCGGTGACATTACTGACTATGAAAAAGCTGAACCTTTGATCGCTCATTTTGCTAAAATGTGTAAGCGATTGGGGCCACCAGGAGCCGGGCAACTTGCCAAGATGTGTAATCAAATTGCCATTGCAGGATTGGTGCAAGGCCTCGCTGAATCGGTTCAGTTTGGTATGCAAGCGGGGCTTGATATGGAGGCCGTTGTTGAGGTTATTTCCAAAGGGGCTGCCGGTTCTTGGCAAATGGAAAATCGACACAAAACGATGATCGCTAATAAATTTGATTTTGGTTTTGCCGCCGATTGGATGCGCAAAGATTTAGGAATTTGCTTGGCTGAAGCGCGCAAAAATGGAGCGCATCTTCCTGTCACAGCACTCGTTGATCAGTTCTATTCCGAAGTACAAAAAATGGGTGGCGGCCGTTGGGATACATCAAGCCTTATTGCGCGTCTGAGAAAATAATCAGCCACGCAATTGTTTAGCAATATCGAGTGCGAAATAGGTAAGAATGCCATCGGCACCAGCGCGCTTAAACGCCAATAAGCTTTCAGGAATAACCCGCGCTGGATCAAGCCATCCGCGCTCGCAAGCGGCCATCAGCATGGCGTATTCGCCAGAGACTTGATAAGCGAATGTGGGAACACCAAAGGTAGTTTTCACGCGCGCCACAATATCAAGATAAGGCATGCCAGGCTTCACCATCACCATGTCTGCACCTTCAGAAATATCAAGAGCAACTTCCCGCATGGCTTCGTCAGAATTTGCGGGATCCATTTGATAGGTGCGCTTATCGCCAACCAAGGTTCCTGATGAACCTACCGCCTCACGGAATGGCCCATAAAAGCCTGATGCGTATTTGGCGCTATAAGCCATGATCTGCACATCTTGAAATCCATTTGCATCAAGGGCTGTGCGAATAATGCCAATCCGGCCGTCCATCATGTCAGAAGGCGCAATCACATCGCAGCCCGCCTCTGCTTGCGCTAATGCCTGTTTTAAGAGAACAGCATTGGTCTCATCATTCAGGATAACGCCGCCTTCCAACAACCCATCATGGCCGTGGCTGGTGTAAGGATCGAGTGCTACATCGCACATAATGCCGATGTTAGGCACAGCGGACTTAATCGCCCGAACGGCTTGGCAAATAAGGTTATTGCTATTGAAGGCTTCATTGGCATCAGCGGTGCGTAAAACTGGATCAGTATAAGGAAACAATGCAATCATTGGAATTCCAAGGTTGAAGGCTTCGCGCGCGCGTTCGACCACCAAATCTACGGACCAGCGCGATACGCCGGGCATCGAACTGATCGTCTCTTCAACGCCAACGCCATCCACTACAAACAAAGGCCAAATCAAATCTGCAACACTGAGTGTATTTTCAGATACCAAAGCGCGCGCCCACGCTGATTTGCGATTACGGCGTAACCGCGTGGTTGGAAACGACGAAGATGTAGAAAATGATTGGCTCATAAAGACAGTCTTTAGCGGTTTGTATTTGCCCTGCAAAGAGTTGCTTCGTCGCAAGGTTTACTTACAAATACGATAGCCTCTTTTGCGTTTCGCCAAGTCGACATGGAAGTGATCACCATGATATTGGTCCGAACCCGGACCCAAAACAGTAGTGAAAATGGCGCAAGCATTCTTTCGGCTCGCTCGCAAAAACGCACCCCGTTTTGAAAGACCAATACTCTGAAGCAATCCACTCCAATTTCCAGCAACAGTGGTTTCAGAGCCATCAGCAAATTTGAAGCTGGCGATGTCAAAGGCATTTGCGATTGCATGTTCGCTGAGTTTCCCCGTTGCCTGACCATTGCGACGCCTGCAAACATAAGATGAAGCATTCTGTATGCTGATCAATTCTTGTCCAAGTTCTTTTTTAGCAGCTGGGATTACATCTCCTGCAATCCATTGATAAACGCGAGCTGCCATTTCACAGTTAAATGTCGCTTCCGGTACAATTTTTACCCCTTGGATGGCGCTGACCAATACTGGAAATTCTGTTCCACAACTGCCCTTATTGCCGATTGCAGGTATTGAGCGCCATTGCATATCTAACCCGTCCAAAATTTTAGCGCATGATTTTTCAGTTTTAGCCGCAATTGTAATGCCGCCGAGATCAAGCGGTTTTGCGCGAGGAATTGGTGGCGTTTCCGCCTGAACACTTAAAGTCAAACAACCGAGAAAAACGAATGCGGTAATGACCAGTAATTTCTGCATGCGCAGTTCCTCATTCAAAAAGACATCATTAACCATTGCTCAACTTTTTACCTAAGGTTTTAAGGAAGTTAAATGTCGAGCCGTCATGATGAATACAAATCAAGTTCAAAGGACGACCGTCATGCGTAAATCAATTATTCAAATCGCAGCTCAACTCATCGTCATTCCATGTATTGTTGCTCTAGGCGCAAATGCCGTCAAAGCTGAAACGGTAGGACCTATTGCCGCGACTGAACTTCTCGCAAAATCTTATGCCAGCAATGGGCGCTGCAATTTCTTAAACGCAGCCGAGGCAGATGAACTAGGTTCCTATGTTGCGCGGGCTGAAGTTGCTGTCAGTGAACAAGCGGGCGTTTCGCAAGCGAAAGCGGCGTTGACCCGCGGCAAAACTGCAGGCCAATCAAGCTCTTGTTCAGCAGCAGAAAAAATAGCAGTTGCCCAAACCTTAGTAGCGGCGCGCTCAGCTATCGCCGCCTTAGGGGTAAACCCTGAACCAATCGCGGTCGCCGCGCGTCAAGAACCGGATCCGTTGCCAATGTTAGCAGCGCAATCACCAAAGAAACTTGCAAAATTGAAATCTAAAAGAGCTGAGTCAAAATTAGCTTTGTTGCAGGTTCCGTTGAAAGTTTCCGGTAAACTCTCGACTTATCAGTCGATCGCCCAGAAATACTATTTGGCCCGCAGGTGCCAAAATATGTCGCAAGGTAAAATTGCGAAGTTTTATCAAACCGTGGTGGCCACGCACAAAAACTCTGTAGCCACTTATGGCGTAAGTGCGGTTTCTGCGGTTATGCGAAAAGCAGAATCGAACGCTAACGCGCAAGGCTGTACCTAATCAGTACACGAATAAAAATTACAGGGGAGCGAAAAACCGGGAGAACCAAAAATGGTTCCCCGGTTTTTTATTTTGTCGGATAGTTGGAAATTTTCAGTCACATTTGATTAAGATAAGAAAAAAACCGACAATAAACTATCTGCGAACTATCGACAAAATATCGAAAATATAAGGATAAATTTACCGAACCTGTTGAGGTGGTCTTAAAGACCGTGGCCGTAATGTGTGTCTATCAGGGGAATGGACAAAGAAGCCAGCCCCTCCAGTAACAAGGGATAAGGTGGATAACATGAATACCAATGTAATGGCGGTTGCACGCCCAACGACAGTCGATCCGAGCCGTAAAGAAATCAAGCATCGCTACATGGAAAGCCTTACGCTGATTGAGCGTTTGCATCGCCGTTTACTTGATGTGATCAAGGATGATTTTGAGCGCACAGGCGAACAAGATGTAAACCCAGTTCAAGCATTGTTGTTGTTCAACATTGCCGACAGTGAATTAACCGCTGGCGAATTGAAAACCCGTGGCCATTATCAAGGTTCAAACGTTTCTTATAATCTGAAGAAATTGGTTGATGCCGGATATGTGAATCATGAACGTTCATCAGCTGATAAGCGTTCAGTGCGTGTAAAGTTGACGCCAAAGGGTCAAGTAACCCGTGACCGTGTAGACGCACTTTACAATCGCCAACTTCAAGCTGTTGAAGAAGTTGTTGGTCTTTCGGTTGAAGAGTTTGATCGCTTGAACAAAGCTTTGACCCGTTTAGAGCGTTTCTGGACCGATCAGATTCTTTATCGCCTCTAAATCAATTGCAAATCTGAGTTTGAACCCTGTTGCTGAAAAGCCGCAGGGTTTTTATTTATTTAAATCATGTGCCAGTTTGGAACGAAAACCACGATCTTGCCGCAATTGAGCAACAATCGCAGTGCTCATCCAAGCGCCCAAGCTTTGACGTATTGCTCCGCCACTGATAATACTAGGCGGAGACTAGTTTTGGGGCAACCCGTTCGCAAATGAGGCAAGCATGTTTTTGAAGTTCGGATCGCGTTCAAATAGCCGTAGTTTATTGGCCAGTGTTGCCCTTTTGGCTTTTGTGTTTACCGCGACGACAATTCTACCAAGTGCATCCTTTGCGGAAGAAGAATCTGCGATGGATATCTTGCGTAAAAAACGCAAATTGAAAAAACTTGGTCTTTTGCCTAACACAGAAACAACTTCAAAAACACTTGGCAAAAAGAAAAAATTGGCCAGCCAAGCCCCGCTGACCGCCGTTACGACTAATACTAAAGCAACCACAACAACGGATGTGGTTGCCGATAAAACCGTGCGCCCAATGATAACCGATAGCAGCTCCGAGTTGCTGCAAGCCGCACTCTCGCGTTATGAATCAATTGCTGCCAGCGGTGGTTGGCCTAAAGTTTCTAAAGGTACGTACAAAAAAGGTGGCCAAAGTAAAAACATTGTTGCTTTGAACAACCGCCTCTTGGCCGAAGGTTATGTCGGTGTTGCCGCTACTGAGGGCGAATTTGCCCAAACTTATACTTCGGCCACGGAAGAGGGCGTGAAGCGCTTCCAACGTAACATGGGACTGCCAGTAAGCGGCAAAGTTGACGGACTGACCATTAACGCGCTGAACGTTTCAGTGAATTCTCGTATCGCTGCCATTCGCGCCAATATTCCACGTTTAGCCACATACGCGCAGAACCTCGGCGAACGCTACGTCATCGTAAATATTCCAGCTCAGCAGATTGAAACCGTAAACGGTGGTCGTGTGTTTTCCCAACACAATGCAATTGTTGGTCGCCCAGAGCGTCCAACCCCGGTCGTTATGACAGCCCTTTCGGATATCAACTTCAATCCCTATTGGAATGCCCCACCTTCCATCATTGAGCGGGATTTGATCCCAAAAATGATTCATAGCACAGATATTTTACGCCAAATGAACATTCGCGTTTTTCAAGGGTTTGGCGGACCAGAAATTGATCCTGATACCGTTGATTGGAGCAGGGCTGTTGCTGACAATTATCATTTTCGCCAAGAGCCCGGCGGTGCCAATGCAATGAAAACCACCAAAATCAATTTTTCGAGCCCGTTTGGTATTTATCTCCATGATACCCCGGAGCCACATTTGTTTAAGACAGGAAACCGGTTTTATAGCTCTGGCTGCGTGCGGGTTGAGCAGGTTGGTATCTTAAACAATTGGATATTGAACGGCCAAGATGGCTACAACAGTAGCCGTATTTCGGATCTCGCAGAATCACTCGAACGGGTAGATGTAAAGCTTGTTGATCCGCCGCAATTGCGCGTCGCCTATTTGACAGCTTGGCCAGCAGCCGGAAATACAGTGGCATTCCGCAGTGATATCTATGAACTCGATGGCACAGGATTTACTGTCGGCCAACCTATGCCTGTTGGCGAGTTGAGCCCTGATGGCCAGCGTTACACGTTAACACCAATTGCGCGCCAACCAAACGCTGTTGACGCTGATGAAGCAGATAATTTTGGCATATTTGGCCGCAGCTTCAAAAAAACATCGGCGAAGTCGAACGACGAAAAGAAAACCGCCAGTGTCGAAAAAGCCAAACCATCTTTGTTTGCATCAAAGAAAACCATAGCTGCTGTGGAAAAAAAGAAACCAAAGCGTGAACCCTTCAAATGGGGTGGAACCAAGAAGACGCCAGAAGAATTAGCCAAACTCGAAAAAGCGAAGAAGCTAACGACGAAAGCAAAAGGCGTTGTCGCTAAAACCAAGGTTGAGGACAAACCGAAGGTCGTAGCAAAAGCTGATGTTAAAGTTAAGCCAATCGTTGATCCAAAAAAGAAACCCATCAATGCTGCGAAGCCAACTGAAGTGGCAAAGAAGGTTGTTCCAATCGTCATTGATAAAAAAACCGCCGTCGCCGCAAAAGCCACCGATGCGACAAAAAAAATTATCCCGCCAACTGCCGATAAAAAACCAATAGTGGCAGCAAAACCAAAACCAGTTGTAAAACCCGCAACGCCCGCAAAAAAACCTGCTGTTGACTGTAAGTTGGATGCTGAAGGAAAGTTGCCGAAGGGCTGCAAGCCCGTAACTGCTCAAGCGGTGCCGAAACCCAAAGCCCCGACCACTGCGGCCAACTGACATTTCACAAGCTGGCATGGATGTGCTTAACGCTTCATTCATGAACAGTTTTGATTATGACGAGCTTTTCGCGGGCCTGATTTCCGGCTTGAAATTAGAAGGTCGCTACCGCGAGTTTGCCGATCTCTGCCGCATTAAAGACAAGTTTCCAAAAGCATTGTATCGTGGGCCCGACGGCGCGCGCGAGGTTACTATTTGGTGTTCGAATGACTACCTCGGCATGGGCCAGCATCCCGATGTGATTGCCGCAATGCATGCAGCACTCGAAGACGTTGGTGCAGGTTCTGGCGGTACACGCAATATCTCCGGCACTACACATTATCATGTTGCTCTTGAACATGAGATCGCCAGTTTGCATGGTAAATCTGCAAGCTTGCTTTTCAGCTCTGGTTACAATGCCAATGACGCAACACTCTCAACCCTCGCGAAAGTAATGCCGGATTGTGTAATCCTGTCCGATGCCAAAAACCACGCATCAATGATTGAAGGCATTAAGCGGGGCAGGGGCGAGAAAATAATCTTCGCCCACAATGATCTCCAAGACCTTGAAGCAAAACTCCGCGCCGTTCCAAAAGGCCGTCCTAAACTCATTGCCTTTGAATCAGTATATTCAATGGATGGCGATATTGCTCCAATCCGCGAAATCTGCACACTCGCAAAAAAATATGGCGCATTGACTTATCTCGATGAGGTCCATGCCGTCGGCATGTATGGACCAACGGGAGGCGGCATTTCCGAGCGTGAAGGCATGAGCGATCAAATTGATATTATCGAAGGTACCCTCGCTAAAGCTTTCGGTGTTATGGGTGGATACATTGCCGCCAATGCGAACATCGTCGATGCCATACGTTCCTTCGCGCCAGGATTTATTTTCACAACTTCAATTTCTCCGGTCATCGCTGCCGGAGCAACAGCTGCCATACGTCATCTGAAAGCGAGCGTTAGCGAACGCGCTGCCCAAGCCAAACACGCAAAGCTTTTAACTGCCAAGCTAAAATCGAAAAACCTGCCTGTGACCGAAACGGAGAGCCACATTGTTCCCCTGATTGTGGGCGATGCCATAAAATGCAAATCACTTACAGACCGTTTGCTGAACGAACACAACATCTACGTTCAGCCGATTAATTACCCCACCGTTCCCCGCGGTACCGAACGCTTAAGATTAACTCCCGGACCATTGCACACGGAAAATGAAATTGACAAACTGGTGTTTGCCATCGACTTAACTTGGCAGGAGATGCAATTAAGTCGCTAAACTCACGGCCACTTCAGTCGAGCCGCTGCCAAGGCTTGCCACTTTGATCAACCAACGCCCCATTTTCCATCCGGAGATAACCGCCGCCGCAAGCGTTGTGCCGCGCAAGTGATGTGATGTTACGGGTAATGAAAATCCAACCATCTTGTGCCCGGTGCGCCGTAAACCAACCATATCCACTGTCGTCGGTACAGCGTTCATAACCTTGGAAAGTTGAACACGTTTTGGTCGCAAAATCCATAACGCCAGTCGGCAAGTACGTTATCGTATTAGTATAACGCGTGCCGAGTGATTGCTCATAAAACTCGGCATACCATTTGCCGGAAACCTCAGCCACCGCGCTTGCATCGCTGGTTTTTAGCCGCGCTCGCCAGTCATTCGTTGCCGCTACATCAAAGTAACCGGTTACGTTTTGGCAAACCTGAAACGAAGGATCCGCCGCAAATTCGGCCCGCGCCGCTGACGCCGAAAAAATTAAACAAAATACTATTGCTACCTGTTTCATATGAAAAATCTAAAGTTGAAAACAATTTAAAGTCAAATCACTTTCCCCTGCGGCTATATAGTGCTGGACCCAAACGCTGACTGCGCTATTTTGCAGCACATTTGATAATTCGAAGGGGATTCCCATGGCGACCAAAGCAAAGAAGACCGTTGTGAAAAAAACTGCTGCTAAGAAAGCAGTGAAGGCAGCGCCGCTATTCCCCGGATTTTACAAGGAAAAATTGGCAAAGTCCGATCCAAAAATCGCTAAGGCAATAGCCTCTGAACTGAGGCGTCAACAAGAAGAAATTGAGTTGATCGCCTCTGAAAACATCGTGTCGCGTGCGGTTATGGAAGCGCAAGGCTCGGTGATGACCAATAAATATGCTGAAGGCTATCCGGGGCGTCGCTATTATGGTGGCTGCCGATATGTTGACGTGTCTGAAAATCTCGCTATCGAGCGGGCTTGCAAATTATTCAATTGCACATTTGCAAATGTTCAGCCCCATTCTGGCGCCACCGCAAATCAAGCGGTGTTCTTTGCGCTCCTGCAACCCGGCGACACTTACATGGGCCTCGACCTTGCATGCGGTGGTCACCTGACGCACGGTTCGCCAGTCAATCAATCCGGCAAGTGGTTCAAAGTAGCGCCATACAAAGTGCGCGAAGACAATCACTTGATTGATTATGACGCACTCGCCATTCAAGCCAAAGAAGTCAAACCAAAACTGATCATAGCCGGTGGCTCCGCTTACCCGCGCATTATTGACTTCAAGCGCTTCCGCGAAATCGCTGACAGCGTTGGTGCAATTTTCATGGTGGACATGGCCCATATTGCAGGTCTTGTGGCCGGTGGCCAACATCCAAATCCTTTGGAATCTGCCCATGTGGTTACCACCACAACGCACAAAACATTGCGGGGTCCGCGCGGTGGTTTGATCCTCTCTAACGATGAAGCAATCGGTAAAAAAATTAACTCCGCAGTTTTCCCCGGATTGCAAGGTGGACCGCTAGAGCACGTCATCGCCGCGAAAGCCGTGGCTTTTGGCGAAGCGCTAAAACCGAATTTCAAGAAATACGCCAAGCAAGTTGTGATCAACGCCAAAGCATTAGCGCAAGCGATGGACGACGGCGGTTGCGATATCGTCTCCGGTGGCACGGACACGCATTTGATGCTCGTTGATTTGCGCAAAAAAGGCCTGACCGGCAAAGCGTCTGAAGCAGCCCTTGGTCGCGCTTATATCACTTGCAACAAAAACGGAATTCCGTTCGACCCCGCATCTTTCATGGTAACTTCCGGCATTCGTTTGGGAACACCTGCTGGAACCACGCGTGGCTTCGGCGTGGCCGAATTCAAAGAAATTGGCGCTTTGATTATTGAAGTGCTTGATGGCCTTGCTAAGAACGGTGAAGCAGGTAATGGTAAAGTAGAAGCCGCAGTTAAGCGCAAAGTTCTGGCACTTACGAAACGTTTCCCGATCTATTCTTGAAAGTAAAATATGCGCTGCCCTTTTTGCGGAAATGAAGACACGCAAGTCAAAGATTCTCGCTCCAGCGAGGATGGCGCAGCTATTCGCCGCCGCCGCAATTGTCCAGATTGCGGTGGGCGGTTTACGACGTTCGAACGCGTGCAATTGCGCGAGCTTATGGTCCTCAAAAAGAGCGGCCGCCGCATGGCTTTTGATCGCGACAAGCTTCTGCGTTCCGTGCAAATTTCATTGCGGAAACGCCCCGTAGAACCCGAGCGTATTGAACGCATGGTTTCCGGCATCGTGCGCCAATTGGAAAGCCTCGGCGAAAGCGAAATCAAATCCGAGGATATTGGCCGCCTGATTATGGAAGGCCTTAAAGGCCTAGACGACGTGGCCTACGTCCGCTTTGCCAGCGTCTACAAAAACTTCCGTGAAGCCAAGGATTTCGAAAGCTTGATCGGTGAGCTTTCGAATGAGGAAGATGGGAAGAGTTGAGTAGGCTTTAGGTTTAAGGCCTGAGTTTTTTGGAGCGACCCTTCGAGGCCCGCGTTGCGTGCACCTCAGGGTGAGGACTTATTACTTTCCTCATCCTGAGGTGCGAAGCGTCGCGCAGCCTCGAAGGATTGGTGCAGCAGGCTTTATCCTTGCGAGGAAACCAAGTCTTTCCCCTTGCTGTCACTCCATAACAAATAGAACGATGCAGCAAGTATCAGCGCCAACCCCAACCAGATAATGCCGGTTGGCCAGTAGCCGAAGAAAATTCCGTATACCAGAACATTGCTGATGAGTTTTAAATCATCAAATGGTTGCACGAAGTTTGCGTCCGCCGAGGCGTAAGATTTCGAAAGGAAATACTGCGCCAGGAAGACGAGGAAGCCACCAATGATCAGCAACCACAAGATCTTGCCCATCGGCACTTCAAACCCAACACCAACCGACCAAAACAAGTTGATCGGTGTGAGTAGCAGCAGCAACCACGTTGTTAAACTTGACGCTGACTCCGTGCGGCTGAGATACTTGGTGAGTAGCGAGGCCGCACCCCACATAACGGCAGCAACAACAGGCAATAACCAATAGATATTGAACGCTTCGCCCCATGGGTTCGTGACAATCAATGCCCCGATGAAACCAGCAAGCGAAGCAATCCAGCGATTGATTGAAACAGTTTCACCAAGGAATAGTTTCGCCCCGAGTAATACAAAAAACGGTGCAGTCATAGTGAGGGCTACGACCTGCCAAATCGGAACACCTTTTGAAATAGCCATGATAAAGGCTTGAAGTCCTGCCGCCGATAATATGACGCGGATTAAATGTGGTATCGGCTGCTTAGTTTTAAAAGTGAGAGTGCCTGACTTCCAGAGAAACGGAAGTGAGAAGGCGAGTGCAATGGCATATTGCCAAAACGTGTCGGACTGCGGTTTGAAGCCGAGGCCACCGTAGTCAGCTGGTGAAGTGATCACAAACGTGATCGCATTGATAACAGCGAAAGTAATACCTGCTAGCACCATATAAAGTGGGCCCTGCCAGCTACGATTTTGGAGTGAAGACGTTAGGGTCTGATTCATGTTCTCTTTCCTTGAAGAGGGTTGACATAAATCAGGACGATAGGCTCCAGCATGACACGAGACCGCACAAATTGCTTTGCGCAGCACGAGGCATTTTGGTCCCATTCTCTTTTATCCGGACTATACCGTCGGCCCAGGAGTTACACCTGATCTGCTGACACTCTCATTTAAGAAAGCCGCTCGCGGGCTATACCGCCGGTGGGGAATTACACCCCGCCCTGAGAACGAAGCCGAGCGAACCCGGCGGCGACTGTCATAATTGGACTCGAAACTACGAGCAAGGCCTATCTGCTATGCAGAACATTGATTGTATTCTGCGCCGTAGCCCGCTATTTGCTCAGATCTATAACCGTCATTCCCGCGCAGGCGGGAATTCAACTACAACACGAGCAGCAAAAAGCTGGGTTCCCGCCTGCGCGGGAATGACGGCAAAAGTGATGAATGACTTTATGACCACCCCACGAAAACCACCAACTGCCCGATCCGCCGCCCGCCTAGGTGCTGTGCAAGCTTTGTATCAAATGGATTTGGCGGGGACCGAAGTTGGCGAAACGCTGGCGCAGTTTTCATCGCGTTCGGTTGGTGAAAATTTTGACGATGGTCAATGTGGCGAAGCGGATTACAAACTGCTCAAAGAAATTGTCGACGGCACTGTGCGCGAGCAAGCGTTGCTTGATGTCAACGTCGATAAAATTCTAGATAAAGCGTGGCCATTGCATCGTTTGGACGCAACCGTTCGCGCCATACTGCGGGCAGGGGCCTATGAAGTTTATTTCAAAGACAATGTGCCCGCTCGTGTTATCATCAGCGAATATGTTGATGTTGCCGGTGCGTTCTTTGGGGCTGAAGAGCCAAAATTTGTAAATGGTGTTTTGAACACATTGGCGAATAATCGCCGCGCGGAAGAGTTTCAAAAATAATGGATCAAGCAATCGCCAAGCGTAACATTTTGCTTTTGGCAGTTTCGCAGGCGCTTTACTCTTGTTGCGTCATCACCGTTTTTGCCACCGCCGCTCTGGTTGGCCTCATGCTCGCCCCAAGCCCCGGCTGGGCTACAACACCCGTCACCACTTTCGTTTTGGGCTCTGCCATTGCCACTGTTCCAGCCTCGCTCCTCATGCAGCGCTTTGGCCGGGTTCCCATTTTCGTAGCCGGTGCTGGCGCATGTATCATTGGTGCGCTAGTCGGCGTCTACGCAATTTTCACACAAAATTTCGCATTGTTTTGCCTGTCCACCATGTTGCAAGGCGTTTTCCAAGCCACCTCTGGTTATTACCGTTTTGCCGCCGTTGATGGCGCAAGTGCAGAGCTCAAACCTATTGCCATTTCGTGGGTACTCACCGGCGGCGTGGTCGCGGCAATCGCTGGAACGTTGATCTCGGCCAACACTGCGGATTTCTTCGCACCCTATACCTTCGCGGGATCATACGCTGCATCGGCAATCATTGCGCTGGTCGCAGTTTCCGTCTTGCTGATGTTGAATTTACCCAAACCAACTGCCGAAGAAATCAGCGGCCCGCAGCGCTCATGGCGCGAATTGTTGGGCCAACCAAAAATGGTAGTGGCCATGGCAGCAGCAATTATTTCTTATGCCATGATGAACTTCATGATGACGGCAGCTCCCGTCGCTATGATCGGTTGCGGCTTCACCAAATTTGATGCGTCATGGGTTTTGCAATGGCATGTGCTCGCCATGTTTGTGCCGAGCTTTTTCACAGGGCATTTAATCAAGTCATGGGGCGTTGAACGCGTCATCGCATTAGGAATGTTATTTTTGATCGCAGCTGGCGTCGTCGGCTTACTCGACATCAAATTCGGCAACTTCGCAGTCGCCCTGATCTTGCTTGGCCTCGGCTGGAACTTCGGCTTCATCGGCGGCACCACATTACTAACTTCCACCTACACCCCATCCGAACGCGGCAAAGTTCAAGCCGCCAATGATTTCGGCATATCAGCGCTTATGGTGGTTGCCTCTTTCAGCTCCGGCAAAGTGCTAGACCTCATAGGTTGGCAAGCCGTGCCAATAGCCATGTTCCCGGCAGCGGTTGTGATTTTGGCATTGTTGGGGTGGTTAGTGATGGGGCGTAAATCTGCTTCCAAACGTTCTTGATGGCAAAGGTGGAGTTGGAAATATCCCTAGCATCGCATGCCAATAGCTCCACGATCTTCCGTCGATAATTCCTGGCGGGGCATTAGTTAAAGCATTTCGAAGGTCATCATCCGTAAGTTTCTCGCGTATTCTTTTCATATCCTCGTGCGTTGCGTAACGAAACGCATAGGCCAAGAACCTAGTTACACTTTTGAGAGCAATTTCTGGTGGCTCAAACCAAATGATGCGCTCCGCAATCGCTTGAAACTCTTGGTTTTGCGGCAGGGCATTCATTATCAAGAAAGCCCTTCAATTTTTGGTAAGCGGTCCAAATTAACGTTCCTAACTGCGTTAACCAATCGCATTCGCAAATCATGAGGCAGAACCTGTAACTCCGGATCATCAAAATAGGTCAACGCTTTCAAAGCATTTTGCGGTGCGAAGATAGGGCCATAAACGTATTCGCCCGCCGCCAGCGCCAAAGACAAATCAATTTCCCCTGCGTTAAGAATTGCGTCAATGTCGATATAGTCCTTTGCTTCTGCGCGCTGCTGCACAACCGCAATTTTTGTTCCCGCTAAATCTAAAAGCGACGCAATCTGCAAGCCATTATCAATTGAAACATGCGGTGTTTGAATTCTTCGCAATTTTGGCACACCGAAGAATGAGATTTTTACTGGCCCATCGCGATCAATCATCATCGTCAAAGTATTGGGCTCGCTTTGCAAAACCACACCTCCCGCAAGGAATTCCAAAGACCCCGCAAGTTCCAATGGCATAAAACTGTGCCAACCGAAAAAATCAAAATCAATCGATTGCCGATGGCCAAGATGAAGAGCAATTGCCGTCCCGCCATACAAGATAAAACTCTTTGGAATTTCGCCGAGTTCCGCCCACAGTCTTTGTTGTGCAGCAGGCAAAATGTCGAGTTTTGGCAAAAACGGTTTCATCACAGAGAGATATGGTATTTTCGCCAGATTCTCCACAGCTCAAATCTGACATATTCCCCTCAAAAATTGCTGTCCGCACATCATTCGAAACCCCTCAAAACGCCATTGCATAGTTTCGCCATATTTGGCATATCGGCTTTATTACTTGAGCCTTTTGGCAGGGAAGCGCGATTCTGATCGCGGCCAACGGTAGGGGTTCGGGGCAACATCAACTCTTAAGGGAAACTCCCATGACCTCAACTCTTTGGCTGATCGTGATCGCTGGACTTTTGTCCATCGTTTACGGCATCATCACGACGCGTGGCCTATTGGCCGCCGACCAGGGCTCCGCCCGTATGCAAGAAATTTCTGCCGCTGTGCGCGAAGGTGCGAACGCTTATTTGAAGCGCCAATATCAAGCCATCGCCATCGTTGGCGCAGTGATCTTCGTGATCGCTTGGGTTTTGCTCGGTGGCCTCTCGGCTATCGGCTTTTTAATCGGCGCAGTGCTTTCAGGCCTCGCAGGCTTTATCGGCATGAACGTGTCGGTGCGGGCTAACGTGCGTGTAGCGCAAGCCGCAACCAAGTCGCTCGCTGGCGGTTTGGACCTTGCGTTCAAAGCGGGTGCAGTTACAGGCTTGCTGGTGGCTGGACTTGGCCTTCTCGGTGTAACGCTTTACTTTGGTTTCCTCACTGGATCCCTTGGCCTAGCGCCAACATCGCGCACTGTGATTGACTCACTCGTTGCACTTTCTTTCGGCGCATCGCTCATTTCGATTTTCGCGCGTCTCGGCGGCGGTATTTTCACCAAGGGTGCAGACGTTGGCGGCGACATGGTCGGCAAGGTTGAAGCGGGCATTCCAGAAGATGATCCACGCAATCCCGCCACCATCGCTGATAACGTTGGCGACAACGTTGGCGATTGCGCTGGCATGGCCGCTGACCTGTTCGAAACTTATGTCGTGACAACTGTTGCTACTATGGTTCTTGCAGCCATCGTTTTGCCAGAAGCTATGAAGCTCGCGGGCATGGTTCTGCCGCTCGCCATTGGTGGCGCATGTGTGATCACCTCGATCATCGGCACTTACTTTGTAAAGCTTGGCGCATCGAACAACATCATGGGCGCTTTGTACAAAGGCATCATCGCAACAGGCGCATTCTCGCTCGTCGCTTTGTATCCTGTGATCTCCTATATGTTCGGCGGCATGTCCGTTGATCTCGGCGGGTTCACACCAATGAGCTTGTTCTGGTGTGGCGTTGCTGGTCTCGCAATCACTGGCGCCATCATCTGGATCACTGAATATTACACCGCAACCGGCAAGCGTCCAGTGAACTCTATCGCTGAAGCCTCCATCACCGGCCACGGCACCAACGTGATCCAAGGTCTCGCTGTGTCCATGGAAGCAACCGCAATTCCAGCTCTCATCATCATCGCTGGCATCATCGTAACCTTTAACCTCGCTGGCCTGTTTGGCATCGCGGTCGCCGTAACCACAATGCTTGCTCTCGCTGGCATGGTTGTAGCGCTCGATGCATTTGGCCCGGTAACTGACAACGCAGGCGGCATTGCCGAAATGGCGGGCCTTCCTAAAGAAGTTCGCCACAACACCGATGCACTCGACGCTGTGGGCAACACCACCAAGGCTGTCACCAAAGGCTATGCCATTGGTTCAGCAGGTCTTGGTGCACTCGTGCTCTTCGCTGCTTACACTGAAGATTTGAAGTTCTTTGCGGCGAATGCTGCTCCCGGAACTTTCTTTGAAGGTGTGAAGGTCTCGTTTGATTTGTCCAACCCATACGTGGTTGTTGGCCTCATCTTCGGTGGCTTGTTGCCTTACCTTTTTGGCGGCATGTCGATGACCGCGGTTGGCCGCGCTGCGCAATCCGTTGTGGTTGAAGTGCGTCGCCAATTTAAAGAGCGTCCCGGCATTATGTTGGGAACCGAAAAGCCGGACTATGGCCGCGCCGTAGATATGCTCACCAAAGCTGCCATCAAGGAAATGATTGTGCCGTCAATGCTTCCCGTATTGTCGCCAATCGTGATCTTCGGTGTGATCTATGCCATCGCTGGCAAGTCCGAAGGCTTTGCCGCTCTGGGCGCTATGCTGATGGGTGTGATCGTTACGGGTCTCTTCGTGGCTATCTCCATGACCGCCGGTGGCGGCGCTTGGGATAACGCTAAGAAGAGCTTTGAGGATGGTTTCGTTGATAGCAAAGGTGTGAAGCATTTGAAGGGCTCAGAAGCCCACAAAGCATCCGTCACCGGCGACACCGTAGGCGACCCTTACAAAGACACCGCAGGCCCCGCCGTAAACCCCATGATCAAAATCACCAACATCGTAGCATTGCTCTTGTTGGCGGTATTGGCCGGGCATTAATTCCCACTAATCCTTCTCCGCTCGCGGGGAAGGTGGCGCGAAAGCGCCGGATGGGGTCTAACCACATTCAAAAGCCGGAGCAGCAATGCCCCGGCTTTTTTCTTGCACTTAGCTAACATCTTAGCTAAGTTAGCTAACATGAACATCGTCACCATCCATCAAGCTAAAACCAATCTCTCCAAATTGCTCAAACAAGTTGAAGCCGGAGAAGAAGTTGTCATCGCCCGCGGCAACAAAGTCATCGCGCGTTTGGTGCCAGAAGGAAAACCAGTAGCAAAAACCCGCGGCTATGGCGCTTGGAAGGGATTGATTGATCCTGTGCCGGATTTCTTAGAGCCAATGTCAGAAGAAGAATTAAGTCTCTGGGAGGACGGCCCGATTGATCCTACTCCTTGATACCCACATTTTTCTTTGGCAAATCTTGGAGGATCAGCGGCTGGGGCAAAAGCAAAATAGAATTATCAATGACCCAGCGAATACTGTTTATCTTAGTGCTGTTTCCATTTTTGAAATGTCAATCAAAGCAGGCCTTGGCAAACTTGGATTGCCCGCGCGTTACCAAGGTAATCTACTTCTGATCTACGAAGATTTCGATTATCTGCCATTGAACGTCTCACCTGCACACGGAAACGCCGCAGGCTTTTTACCCGGCCCCCACCGTGACCCTTTCGACCGCTTACTTGCCGCACAATCAATCGTCGAGAAAATACCGATTATGAGTGTGGACGTGAAATTGCGTGATTTGGGCGCGGACGTGATTTGGTAAGTTGGCTCCATGCAGAGAATGAATTCAGTAACTTTTTTGCCCAAATAAATGTATGTGACGTCAGTCAGTTTTTTATCTTTTGCAATTGAGGTTTTATATGCCCGTTCCAAATTTCCAAGCTTTTATGTTGCCAGTTCTGAAACAAGCGCAGCATGGCGAAGTCAAAGTGGCGGATATTTCAGCTGCTGTTGCGCAAGAGTTGGGCCTTTCTGAATCTGATTTGCAAGAATTGGTTCCGAGCGGAACAAAGACCACATTTTACGACAGAATGAATTGGGCTAAAACGTATTTGAAGCAGGCGGGTCTCGTTAAATCTAATAGGCGTGCATTTTTCTCAGCCACCGACCATGGGAAGCAAGTCCTAAATAGCGGACTCAAAAGCATTGATATCAACTATCTAAAGAAAATTCCGGTGTTTTTGGAAGCAAGGGAAAAGTCAATTGAAAAAGATGAAGAAACAAGTTCCATCGAGCCCCTAACCGACATTCTTGGAAACAATACCCCAGATGAAGTAATGAGAAGTGCTAGTAGAGCCTTGAACGCTACACTTGGTAACGATATTTTAGATCGTTTACGGTTGTCAAAGCCCGCCTTTTTCGAGCGGGTAGTTGTACAGCTGTTGCTGGCAATGGGCTACGGTGGCACATTAGCACAAGCTGGAAAAGCGATTGGAAAATCTGGCGACAACGGTGTTGATGGTGTCATTGACCAAGATACTCTGGGCCTTGATCGCGTTTACGTGCAAGCGAAACGCTACGCAGAAGACGTAACTGTGGGGGCGGGAGATATCCGTGATTTCTTTGGCAGTCTTGATATGCATAAAGCGACTAAGGGCTTGTTTGTTACGACTTCATCTTTCACTAAATCTGCAACCGAGACCGCTGAAAAACTAGGTAAAAGGATTGTGCTGATTGATGGTCGCGATCTCACAAAACTTATGATCCGTTTCAATGTCGGCTGCCGTGTCGAGGAGATTTTCGAAATGAAGAAAATCGATGAAGAGTTTTTTGAGTAATCACTCACTCCACCAATGGGTTTCTCGCTT
This sequence comes from Hyphomicrobiales bacterium, assembly GCA_043760745.1. Lineage (GTDB taxonomy): Bacteria > Pseudomonadota > Alphaproteobacteria > Rhizobiales > Aestuariivirgaceae > Aestuariivirga. The sequence continues at coordinate 5,045 of JAYUOP010000164.1, read as the reverse complement.
TCAAACTCGGAAACATTGAAAAATCGCGGTCGGCTGTTCAAAGTTGTTCCATACTATGCTGGAATCAATTTGCGCAAAGCAGGTATCGAGGATGTCCATGCCTCATTCAGACCTGCAAATTGTCAAAGGTGTTTGACCACCTTTGACATCATTCACATTGATTGAAACGTTCTTACTGCGGCCAAACATATTTCCCGCGCACCCAGCCGAGTTCGGCGTCGTCGGTCATCATTTGGCACCAGACGAATGGTTTCTTCATTTTGGAATATTTCCAATTGGCGGAACCGCCGGCATCAATCCGGAATGAAACATTGGTGGCCGTGTTTTTGCAGCGACCGGTTAGGCTGATATTGTCGCCAATGTCATAAGAGTCCAAAACTTGCGATGTGGATGATGGCCATTTGCGGGCATTCAATTCATCACCAGCGCCAATGCCAATAACTGTACCCGGCCAAAAAGCCGAAGCGAGGGCAGGGGCACTTAATGCGGCGAGTACGAGAGCGGTTGATAAAAGTTTTTTCATGATGTCCTCTTTGATGAATGTTGTCGTGAAGCTACTTTCGTCTTTCAGATATGAACCCAAGCTGAAAGCTATATTCATAAACAACGTTAGCGAGTATATACAATCTAACTTAAGCAAATCAGCGCGGATAAAACCAACTCATGTCAATTCCCGGCCTACAACAAATTGCCCATTGGGCACTTAAAGTTTTTGATCTTGATCGTTCGCTGAAGTTTTATCGTGACACTTTAGGCTTCAAAGAAATGATGCGGCTCTATAACGACAATGGCGATACGTGGTTGGTCTATCTCCGCTTGACGGACACCCAATTTGTGGAGCTTTTCACCAATGGGATTGGCAGCGACGCTCCGGACGAGGACACAACGGCGATGAACCACATCTGTTTGCAGGTTGATAGCATTGCCGATGTGGTTGCGCATTTTCACAAAATTGGCGTGCCCCTCATGCGCGAAGCTAAGCTTGGCCTCGATGGCAATAATCAATGCTGGATTCAAGATCCGGACGGCAATCGCATTGAGTTCATGCAGATGTTGCCCGGCAATATGCAGGAAGTTGCAATCAAACGCTTAAACGGGTGAAACGCCAGCCTTTGAACGCAACACACCTTTAAAGAAGTCTTTGATCAGGGAAAGTTCTCGGCCTACGACCGGGGTCTTGCGGGAATTGATATTGATAATACGGCCATCTTCCAAGCCGTATTGGGCAAAACTTGTGACCGTGTCATTTTTATCAAATCGTATCGCCACAACCTCGCGGCTGGTTTCTTTCGGCTGTAAAAAGGAGCGCCCTTCGGTGGTGCTGGTGACGTAATAATAACTATCGCCTTGGATGTCCACGCTGGCCGTTGTTGACGGCGAACCTAAGATGCCTTCGACCTCGCTTTTCGGCATGCCTTCAGTGATCTGGCCAAATGAGCCGGGCTTTGCCAAATAGCCGCGATGATTTATCTCGGGGGTGCAGCCCGCCAAAACACTTGCGATTGTGCCAGCAAACAGCCACATGCTAAAAGAACGACGTAAGTTACGATGCGTCATGGCGGTTTCGTGATTCCAAAAAATTAACATTCAATCTTTTGCCCCGATCGGGGCTCGCAGGCAAGGTTATGATTTTCGAGCGTTTTTTTAAACCCAAGCTTACTCCATCGCAAATTCTCTATGCGGCAATTGTGGCTGGGGCGCGGCAACCAAAATTTTATGCTGATATGGCCGTCCCCGATACGATTGATGGTCGTTTTGATCTTATTTCTTTGCATATGTTTTTGGTGTTGGAGCGGCTATCAGGCGCTGAGTTTGACGATGTCCGCCAAAATCTGACCGATACTTTTTTCACCGACATGGATCGGTCATTACGCGAAATGGGTGTTGGAGATTTAACCGTCGGCAAAAAAGTTCGCAAAATGGCAGAAAGCTTTTTTGGCCGCATTCAGGCTTACACAAAAGCAATTGAGCAGGGCGATGCAGAACTGCAATCCGCACTGGCGCGAAATCTTTACGTTGATGCGAAAGATGATAGCACTGCCGCACCTTTGAAAAACTGGATGATAGCGGCGCGTGAAAATTTGCGGGCGCAAACCGCTGAAATAATCGCTGCCGGGAAAGTGACGTTTTCATGAAAGTCCAAACACCTGAATTTTCTCGGCCCCTCAATGTTGACCGTGTACCCCGCACTGGCAGTTATGAACGTCTCACCGCAGAACCCTCTGAATGCGCGGCCCTCGCCAAGCGCCTCGATCTGCCAATGCTTTACAGCCTAACCGCCTTGTTAAAAGCTCATCCTTGGCGCGGTGGCGGGTTAAAACTAACGGGTGATTTAGAGGCGGATTTGGATCAAACTTCCGTGGTCTCAGCTGAGGTGTTTCGCACCAAAGTAAAAATCCCGGTCTTAAACTATTTTCTCTCACCCAAAGACGCCACATATGATGGCGACGAAGACGCCGAAACCATTATCAACAGCCACATTGACCTTGGTGAGATTCTTGCCGAAATTTTAAGCGTGGAACTTGATCCATACCCCCGCAAACCTGGCGAAGTATTTGAAGCCATTATCGAAGATATGGATGAACCCGGCCAATCTTCCGGCAAAGTCTCCCCATTCGCGGCGCTGAAAAAAACCTAATCAGCCGCCGCCGTAAAGCTTGTTTGGCAACCACAGGCCAATTTGCGGGAAGGTGTAGAGCAGCACCATGGCAAACACGACGATGAAAATAAAAGGCATGACGCCTGCAAAAATATCGTTGATTGACACGTGTTTAGGTGCCACCCCTTTGAGATAAAATGGTGCCATAGCAACAGGTGGCGATAGAAAACTGGTTTGGATATTGAGAGCAATCAACAGACCAAAGAACAGGGGGTCAATGCCGAAGTGATCCAACAATGGCAAGAAAATCGGCACGAAAATCACAATAATTTCAGTCCATTCCAACGGCCAACCGAGCACGAAAATGATCAATTGAGCAATCACGAGGAACCAGAATGGCGTGAGGTCAAGCCCCACAACAAAATCTTTGATAACAGCATCACCGCCGAGAAGGGCAAAGACTGCCGAGAATGTGAACGAACCGACGAATAGCCAGCCGACCATGGCCGAAGTGCGGGCTGTTAAATAGACCGACTCTTTCAGTTTTGTATAATTCAGTGACCGATAAGCCGCTGCCAAAATGAGAGCGCCAAAAGCGCCAATTGCAGCCGCTTCTGAAGGGGTGGCAACGCCCATGAGGATTGCGCCCAACACGCTGAAAATCAAAAGCGCTAGAGGTAGAAATGACGTCGCCAATTCATACGCAACCGTAGCGATTGGAACATTGCGCTGTTCTTTTGGAAGTTTTGGCGCCAGTTCCGGTTTCCACCAGCACAGGATGATAACGTAAAGCATATAGAGCCCAGCCAGCATTAGACCGGGGAAGAACGCGCCCGCATAAAGCTTAACCGGCGAAACACCAGTGGTGGCACCATAAAGAATTAGCATAATGCTTGGTGGAATGAGAATACCAAGACAGCCGCCGGCGCAAACCACGCCTGCTGAAAGTCTCGTATCATAACCCGCCTTCAGCATTGCTGGGAAAGCAAGAAGACCCATCAGTGTAACCACAGCACCCACAATTCCAGTCGCTGTTGCAAACAAAGTGCAGGTGATCAGGGTAGCCACTGCCAAAGAGCCCGGCACACCACCAGCGGCCAATTGGATGGAGCGGAATAGACGATCCAAAATATTGGCGCGTTCAATAATGTATCCCATGAACACAAATAGCGGCACCGAGATCAAAACATCATTGGTCATAACCGACCATGAGCGCTGAACGAGCAAGCTCATAACAGCATCCATGTTCCCGTCAAAAGCAAGATAGGCGAACCCAACACCCATAGCCATTAAGGTAAAAGCGATGGGATAGCCCAGCATGATGAGGACAACAAAAAACGCGAGCATAAACACGCCCAATTGTGGATCGGTCATGCTGATGCTCCTTCAGTAGGCGATTTATCGGCGTGTTGTTCGAGGATGATTTTTTCAAGTTCTTCAACATCGTGAAGGCGGTTTGGCCATTGTCCGGTGCGAATGCAAATAATGCAGCGCACGACTTCGACAATGCCTTGCAGCAACAACAAAACACCAGTGAAAGGGATCAAAGTTTTATAATGATAAATTGGTGGGCCATCCGGGCTATAGGCCGAATGCTCATGAGTCACCCAAGACTGCGCCGCAAAGCCATATCCAGCGTAAATGAAAGCAATGATACCGGGGAAGAAAAACAAGAAATACAAAACCAAATCCATTTTGGCTTGCGTTCGATTGCCCCAAGCGCGGTATAAGAAGTCGCCGCGCACATGCGCATTGCGACTTAAAGCATAGGCTCCAGCCATAATAAAAAGTGTGCCGTAAAGTATGTAACTGGCATCAAAAGCCCAATCAGTTGGGCGGCCTAAAACATAACGGGAAAACACTTCATAACTCACCGCAAACGTAAGCAGCAAAATCGACCACGCAAAAAACTGCCCAACATAGGTGCTAATGCGATCAACCGGAATTAGCAACCGTTGCAAACGAGTTTCCCAATTCTCATCGGGGGATTGTTTTTTTAAGTTAAGCCAAACACTCGCAGCGATTCCGAGAATGCCCAACCAGAATGTGAGCGGCGAATAAGCCGTTGTTCCTTTTGTCTCGTGCGCAGCAGCGAGCAAGTCACAATTTCCACCCAACCAAAATGTGCAATGAAAACTATTGTTTGGGCGTAAACCCTTGGGACCAACAATTTGGCCAACTTCGCCAAGCGCGTAGAGTGACCAGAAAATTGCCAAAATAACCAGCGCAACGCCGCCTGCAAAAAACGCAAAAGGGAGATGTTTGTTGTTCACAATATTTTCCAATCATCGCAAACACCCCATCACACCTGCTGTAAACAGGTATGATAGGGCGAAGTGCAATCAGTTAGATTTAAGCTTTGAAGAAGTGATCGTAAGCCATGTGCTGATCGACTTCCATATCGAACTGCAAACCGACAACGCGCTTTGCCCAGGCTTTTTGGCTT
>JAYUOP010000163.1:0-3281 GCA_043760745.1 Hyphomicrobiales bacterium | reverse complement strand
GAATTTGATTCGGTATCAACTCAACTCGCTGTGAGCCAGATGATAACACATATTCACGTTCGCGCGAGGTCTGCTCGATCAAGCCAAGGGTTCATTATCTGTGGTCAGCGTCGATTTGCTTGTATCATTGGTCGAACCGGGAGAGTGTTTCAAAAACGCGAAGGTGATGGCGCTTCGCCAATTGGCGTTTGGAAACTTGGTAGTTTGTACTTTAGGCGCGATCGGTTACGCGCGCCACCGAGCGAACTGTCAGCAATCCCTTTACAAAATGATATGGGATGGTGTGACGATCCACAGTCTGCGCTCTACAACCGGCTGATTAAATTGCCGTATGCCGCAAATCATGAGGACTTGTTTCGCGCCGATTGTGCTTACGATATTCTTGTGACCACTGACCACAACAGTCGACCGAGGATTAAAGGCTTTGGGAGTGCAATATTCTTCCATCTAACAAGACCTGACAGTACCGTCACCGCGGGATGTGTTGCCGTTAGTAAACATGATATGCGACTGATCTTGGCCGCTTGTGGACCAAAGACCAAGTTGGTTATTTGGCCTGCAACAGGGGATTTGCGGCTCGATGCCCGAAAATAGCAGAACCAACGCGAACATCCGTTGATCCGGCTGCGATAGCAATCGCAAAGTCTCCACTCATTCCCATTGAAAGTCTGGTGAGGTTGTGGCGTTTAGCGAGTTGGGCCAGTGCTTGGAAATGGGGAGTGGGGTCTTCATCAACAGGAGGTATGCACATCAAGCCCACAATATTGAGAGAGAGCTCATTGCGACAGTGATCAACAAATGCGTTGGCTTCTTCGGGTGCAACCCCTGATTTTTGGTCTTCATTGCCAATATTGACCTGTATAAAATATTGCAGATTTTTGTTTTGTCGATTGGCCTCTGTGGCCAACGCCTGAGCAATTTTTAAGCGATCAACGGTATGAACGACATCAAATAGAGCGATGGCTTCTTTGACCTTGTTGCTTTGTAATGGTCCTATCAGATGAAGCTCAACATCTGGAAAATGCTGTTTTAAATCTGGCCATTTTTGTAGAGATTCTTGCACCCGATTTTCGCCAAATTTTCGCTGACCTGCCCGCAACACCGGCAAAATCTCTTCTGCACCGAAAGTTTTGCTGACCGCAATCAAGTCAATGCTTGATGGGTCACGTTTGGCATTTATTGCGGCTTCGTTGAGCTTAGCCTTGACAGCACTCAGTCCAGCGTGGGGAAAGTCTTTCATCAGAAACTTATGCCGATGCTTGCGAGGGATTTCAAGGACTGGTACTGGCTATATCTGAATTTGCCATAAGGAAGCACTGCCTTGTCGACTGAACGTTATAACCCCCGCGAAACCGAGCCTAAGTGGCAGCAATATTGGGCTGAAAACCGCTGTTTTGAAGCGCATGAGGATGAGACACGCAAAAAATATTACGTCCTCGAAATGTTTCCCTATCCATCTGGCCGGATTCATATGGGCCATGTTCGCAATTACGCTATGGGCGATGTGATCGCGCGTTTCCGGCGCGCCTGTGGATTTAATGTGCTTCATCCCATGGGTTGGGATGCTTTTGGCATGCCAGCAGAAAACGCAGCGATTGAACGGGGTATTCACCCAAAAACTTGGACCTATGAAAATATCGCCACCATGCGCGGGCAATTGAAGAACATGGGGCTATCGCTGGATTGGAGCCGCGAAATTGCCACCTGTGATCCAAGTTATTATCGCCATGAACAGGAAATGTTTATCGATTTCTATGCGGCCGATTTAGTGGAGCGCAAAGTTTCTGTGGTCAATTGGGATCCCGTTGATAACACCGTGCTGGCCAATGAACAGGTGATTGATGGCAAGGGCTGGCGCTCAGGTGCAGCGGTAGAGAAGCGAGAACTTGCCCAATGGTTTTTGAGAATAACAAAATACGCTGATGAGTTGAACGATGCTTTATCTGGTCTTGAGAAGTGGCCAGAGAAAGTGCGCTTGATGCAGCAGAACTGGATCGGGCGATCTGAGGGTATGCGGTTTTCATTCGTCTTGGAAGATGAGACTGGTGTGGAACTGGCAGAGCCATTGACAGTTTATACGACCCGTCATGACACAATTTTTGGTGCTAGTTTTTGCGCCATTTCGGCCGACCATCCCCTGAGCAAGTCATATTCTGAAGGCAACGCTGAACTTGCACAATTTCGTAAAGCCGTGGCCGCATTGGGAACCAGTGAAGAAAATATTGAGCGTGCTGAAAAGCGCGGTGTGGCACTTGGCATATATGCACGCCATCCTTTTGTGAAAGGCTTGCGCTTGCCAGTCTATGCCGCCAATTTCGTATTGATGGGTTATGGCGAAGGTGCGCTGTTTGGTTGCCCGGCGCACGATCAACGGGACTTTGACTTTGCGACCAAGTATGGCTTGGCTATACTCCCAGTTGTAGCGCCTCGGGGATCCGAGAAAGACTTTGCAACTGTTGATGGACCCTTCATTGAGAAGGATCCTGAAACTGCCGTGATGATCAATTCAGATTTCTTGAATGGTCTATCTGTAACCGAAGCAAAAGAAGCTGTGGCGGTTCGTTTTGAAACAGCTGGAATTGGCGAGCGTAAGATTAATCATCGCCTTCGGGATTGGGGTGTTTCGCGCCAACGCTATTGGGGCTGTCCAATTCCAATGATCCATTGCGCAAGCTGTGGGGTGGTTCCGGTCAATAAATCTGAATTGCCAGTTACGCTTCCTGATGATGTAACATTCGATAAGCCAGGAAATCCTCTAAGCCATCACCCGACGTGGAAGCATACGAATTGCCCAAAGTGCCGTGCAGCCGCTGTGCGTGAAACTGATACATTCGATACCTTCATAGATTCGTCCTGGTATTTCGCTCGCTTTTGTTCGCCCCGTGCTGATCGCCCCGTAGATCAAGCCGCTGCAAACTATTGGATGCCAGTTGATCAATACATAGGCGGTGTTGAACACGCGATTCTACATTTATTGTATTCGCGGTTTTATGCGCGTGCGATGAAGCGCACCGGGCATTTGCGACAGGCTGAGCCTTTCGCCAGTCTGTTTACGCAAGGCATGGTGATCCATGAGACCTTCAAAACAGCAAGTGGTGAATGGGTTTTCCCTGCGGACGCAATGCAGCAAGATGGCAATTGGATCCACGCGAAAACCGGTGAAGATATCACCATCGGTGGTGTGGAGAAAATGTCAAAGTCAAAGCGCAATGTGATTGACCCCGATGAGATTTTAGCATCTTACGGTGCAGATACGGCGCGCTGGTTTATGCTGTCCGATA
>JAYUOP010000162.1:0-3282 GCA_043760745.1 Hyphomicrobiales bacterium | reverse complement strand
CGCGGGATATTGAGGCAACGCTTTTTGGGCAAGAATGAAAAACTGACAATTGTTAATTCAACACTTGCTTCCCCGGCCATTCGGGTGTTATTCGCCAGCGGCAACCTCGTAATCATTACTCGTTTTGAAAGGTTGGCCACATGGCTCCGCGCCTTATTCCGGAATATTTGACATTTGATGATGTGCTGATGAAGCCCGGCGCTTCCAGTGTATTGCCAACTGAAGTGAATACGCGCGCGCAGTTGACGCGTAGTATTTATCTTTCGATCCCGATTATTTCGGCGGCGATGGATACTGTCACCGAGGCCAAGCTTGCAATTGCCATGGCGCAAGCTGGCGGGCTTGGGGTTATCCATAAAAATCTAACCCCAGAGGTTCAAGCGGAACACGTGCGCCAAGTGAAACGTTTTGAAAGCGGCATGGTGGTGAACCCGATTACGATTGGCCCAGAAGCTACTTTGGCTGAGCTCAAATTACTAAAAGAACGCCACCGTATTTCAGGCATTCCGGTGGTGGACAAGGGCAAGCTCGTTGGCATTATCACCAATCGTGATGTGCGCTTTGCTACCGACCCCAATACCAAGGTTGCCGCCCTGATGACCAATAAAGAGTTGGTCACAGTCAAAGCAGGTGTTGATCGTGATGATGCAAAGCGACTTTTGCATAAGTATCGTATTGAAAAATTAATTGTAGTTGATGATGAGTATCATTGCGTTGGTTTGATCACAGTCAATGATATGGAAAAAGCAGCGGACCATCCGTTTGCTGCCAAGGATGAGCATGAACGCTTGTTAGCAGCCGCGGCCACAGGCACGGGCGATAATGGTCATGAGCGCGCTGAGCGATTGATAGATGCAGGCGTTGACGTTATCGTTGTGGATACTGCACATGGTCATTCTATACGTGTGATTAATCAGGTCACGCGAATTAAGAAACTCTCCAATCGCGTACAAGTCATCGCTGGCAATGTGGCCACTGGTGAAGCGGTGCGGGCGCTGATTGATGCTGGTGCTGATGCTGTTAAAGTTGGGATTGGTCCGGGCTCCATTTGCACGACACGCGTTGTCGCCGGTGTTGGTGTGCCGCAACTTTCGGCGATTATGGAAAGCGCAGAAGTAGGCCATGCTTTTGGTGTTCCTGTCATTGCCGATGGCGGCATTAAGCTCTCCGGCGATTTGGCCAAAGCGTTGGCTGCGGGTGCGGGCGTTGCCATGATTGGATCGTTGCTGGCGGGAACCGATGAAAGCCCCGGCGAAGTTTATTTGTATAATGGCCGGAGTTATAAATCTTATCGTGGCATGGGCTCAGTTGGTGCGATGGCGCGAGGATCGGCGGATCGCTATTTCCAGCAAGATGTGAATGATAGTTTGAAACTGGTGCCAGAAGGTATTGAGGGTCAGGTTCCGCATAAGGGGCCGGTTGCTTCCGTGCTGCATCAACTGGTTGGCGGTCTTCGTGCTGCCATGGGCTATGTGGGTGCGGCTAATCTCATTGAGATGCAAGAGAAAGCACAATTCATTCGCATCACCAACGCTGGACTTCGCGAAAGCCATGCGCATGATGTGATGATTACGCGTGAAGCGCCAAACTATGGGCGGCAAAACTAATGACCCAATTGCAATGGTTATTGTTGCCAGCATTCATTCATGTGGCGCTGATATTTTATGTATTGTTTCAAACCGGCAGGGGTCGCGTCGCCGCACTAAAGTCTCGACAAGTAAAGCTATCGGACGTCGATACCAATAAAAACGCTTACCCGGAAACGGTACGAAACTTCGCCAATAATTACGCCAATCAGTTCGAATTGCCGATGTTATTTTATGCAGCACTGGCCTTTATCGTTGCTTTAGGTCTCGCCGATTGGGTTTTTGTCGGCTTGAGTTGGATTTTTATTGCTTCGCGAATTCTCCATACTGTGGTTCATACGGGAAAAAATGTCATTACCCAGCGCTTTCAGGTGTTCGGATTTGGCTTATTGAATTTAGGTTTGCTGTGGGGCTGGTTGGCTCTGCGGTTTTTTGTGATTGGATAATTTATGCGTTTGGCCGGGCGGGTTGCTGCTGCAATTCAAATTCTCACTGAGATTTTTACAAAACACCGGCCAGCGTCTGAAGCGCTGAAAGACTGGGGCAAAGCACATCGCTTTGCTGGCTCCACTGATCGTCACGCCATTGGAACATTGGTTTATGACGCGCTGCGCCGTAAGCAAACGGCGGCAACGCGCATGGGGGATGGTCGCCCACGCGCTTTGGCGCTCGGCGTTTTGCGCGAAGTTTGGGGATTAGAGACTGCAGAAATTGAAACGTTAGCAGCCGAGCAGCATGGCCCCGGTGCTTTGACGGAAAATGAAATTGCCGCTTTGAACCGTGTCATGCGCGACGACCTGCCCGTTCATGTTGCTGGTGATTTTCCAGAATGGATGACACCGCATTTCACCCGTGTGTTTGGTGAGCGTGCGGCCATTGAGGGTGCAGCATTGGCACAACGCGCGCCGATTGACCTCCGGGTTAACACGATCAAGTCGAACCGGACGCAAGTATTGGCGGCGCTTTATCGCCATGGTGCTGTGGAAGGTCCATTATCTCCACTATCAGTGCGGATTCCAGCTCCTGGTCATGACACGCGCAATGTGAATGTTGAGGTTGAGCCATCGCATGGGCTTGGCCAGTTCGAGGTGCAAGATTCGGCCTCGCAAGTTGCTGCCCTTTTGGCTGGTGCTATGGCGCATGAAACGGTTGCTGATATTTGTGCGGGCGCTGGGGGCAAGACTTTAGCGCTTGCCGCCACAATGAAAAATGACGGCAAGCTCGTCGCCCATGATATGGACAAGCATCGCTTGCGGCCAATTTTTGAACGCATGACGCGGGCTGGCGTTACCAATATTGAAGTGATTGCCGCTCAAGATGGCGCGCGCCTCAAAGACTTCAAAGGTTTTGATTGTGTACTGGTCGATGCGCCATGCACGGGGTCTGGTGCGTGGCGAAGGAAGCCCGATGCCAAATGGCGGCTGGCAGAATTACAATTGAAGCAGCGCCAGAAAGATCAATGGGAAGTCATGGCGCAAGCAGCTTGGCTGGTGAAGCCAGGCGGGCGCATGATCTACATTACATGTTCAGTTTTAGCAGAAGAAAACACCGATCAGGTCAAAGGCTTCTTGGAACGCAATCCGCGCTTTTCAGTGGGTCCCTATAAAAAGCAATGGGCGAAAACCATTGGCGGCGAGCCACCGATTTCTGCCGACGGTCATGAAGATACTTTATTGCTGACCCCTGCGAGTCATGG
>JAYUOP010000161.1:0-8255 GCA_043760745.1 Hyphomicrobiales bacterium | reverse complement strand
CCCCCCTCCGTCCGCTCCGCGTCCACCTCCCCCGCTACGGGGGGAGGATTAAGAAATGAACCTGATCCTCCCCCAGTAGCGGGGGAGGTGGCGCGGGAGCGCCGGAGGGGGCCTTCGTGCGATTGACAAATCTTCGCATTTAGCCGAAATTCTTCCGCATATCCGTGCTTGCCCGCACCCCCTAGGAGCCCACACCATGCCCGCACTCACCATCACGACTAACGACACTGACGGCCTATCCATTGCCAACCCCGGCGTGGCCAACCCCATCACAGTGGCGGCGGGCGTTACGGTGCGGAACGCTGCGGGTATCGCCCTTGAGCTTTTAGGCGGGGCTTACAAGGTGCAGGTGAATGGCACGGTATCGACCATCGATCCTGAAGCCAATGCGCTGGAACTCTCTGCACTCGGAATATCCAGCGTCAGCAAGGTGACTGTGGCGGCAGGTGGCAGAATTTTAGGCGCAGGCGAAAGTGAAGATAGAAGCGGCCTTACCGCGCACCACGCCACTGATGTGAACAATGCGGGCCAGATTTATGGCGCAAACGCGATTTCCATCAATGGCGGCACAAAAGCTTTTAAAATCGCTAACACTGGCCTGATCCAGAGTTATTCTTATTTTGTTGATGATCTGGAATACTCGCGTTTTGCTTTGGCGCTTTCCGGCAACGCCAAACACACCATCACGAATTCGGGCTCAATTCTTGGCACAATACTAATTGTCAATGGCACAAATTCAATCACCAATACAGGAACCATATCGGGTGCTTTCAATGGCGGCGATACGCGGTTCGCGATCTTGCTGACTAACAGCAAAGACACCATCACCAACAAAAGCATTATCAATGGTGAGATTTTTACCGGCGCTGGCGATGATAAATTTACCAATAGCGGCACGGTAAACAGCTCTGTGTCTCTGGACGCTGGCAAAGACACATTTACCAATTCCGGCTCAATCTTCGGCGATGTCGATCTGGGCAGCGAAAACGATAAAGCCAGCAATAAAGGGATTATAAGCGGCCAAATCAATCTCGGCGCTGGCGATGATAAATTCACCGGCGGCAACCAAGGGGAAAACATCTTTGATGGCACAGGCAAAGACAGCATAAAGTCTGGCGCAGGCGATGACAGCATTGATCTTGCTGCCGATGGCCAGAGTGACACAGTGGATGGCGGCGCTGGCGCACATGATAGTGTGTTTTATGCCTTTACTGCAGTTGCCCGCGTTGTCATCAATCTTGATAAGGTAAATCACACCGATGTTTTAACAGGAGTGGTTGCCATAAAAAATACCGCCGCTGGCGCAGACATTGGCATCGACAAATTGAAGAACATCGAAAATGTCGATGGCGGCAAAGGCAATGACCTGATCTTTGGCAATAGCGCCGATAATCGCTTGCGGGGCTATTTGGGCGATGACACGATTTATGGCGGCGCTGGCAATGACGACATTGGCGGTTTCAATGGTGCTGACATTCTCAGCGGTGAAGCCGGCGCGGATGTTTTTGAAGGAAATAGGGATTCCGCTGCCGATACCTACCTCTATAAATCCTTGAGCGATAGTACAGTAGCAAGTTCAGGCCGTGATTTTATTAATGGCTTTGGTGATGGTTCGGAATTTGGCGAAGATGTGATCGATTTCAGAATACTTAATCTCACCAATGGCATTTTCATCGGCAACGCAGCATTTACCGCAAGTGATGGCGATGCCGAAGTGCGGGCTGTCAACACAAGCGCAGAAGGTCATTTTTCAATTTTTGTTGACGCCAACGACGATGGCATAGCCGACATGCAAATCGATGGCGTTGCAGGAGCAATCACTGACGACGACGGGAACTCCATTTACCTCATCGTAAACTGGGACGCCTCAGATTTCCGGTTTGTGTAAGGCAAGTCCCTCATCCCCGGCTTCGCCGTACCTTCTCCCGCCAGCGGGAGAAGTAATTTTACCTCGCCCGCTTGCGGGAGAGGACAGCCCGGCGTAGCCTCTTGGCGAAGTCGGGCAGGTGAGGGGCCTTTGATCTGCCCCCTATATTTCCCCATTGCCAAACCCCAGCACTTTATGCGTTTTAGCAGTAACCTACCCGCACCTGCGAATCGCCCTCCAACTGATTGACCCCCGCACCATGGCAAAACTCAAATACCCCCGCGTTCTCCTGAAAGTTTCCGGCGAAGTTCTGATGGGCAACCAGCCCTTTGGCATAGACCTTGATATGGTGGGGAAAATCGCTGACGACATTATTGCCTGTCAAAAGCTAGGCGCTGAGGTTGCTCTCGTCATTGGCGGCGGTAATATTTTTCGCGGTGTGGCAGGTGCTGCCAAAGGCATGGACCGGGTTAGCGCTGACCATATGGGAATAATGGCCACTATTATGAATGCACTCGCCATGCAAGGTGTGCTCACGTCCAAAGGCATTGATGCCCGCGTTCTTTCAGCCATCGCCATGCCCACCGTGTGCGAAACCTATGCACCCGCCAAAGGCATTCATCATTTGCAAAAGGGCAGGGTGGTCATCTGCGCTGGCGGCACGGGCCTCCCATTTTTTACCACGGATACGGGAGCGGCCTTGCGCGCCGCCGAACTTAAATGCAACGCACTCTTTAAAGGCACAAGCGTTGACGGTGTTTACTCCGGCGACCCTAAGAAAAATCCCAAAGCGGAACGTTTCGATACCATCACCTTTACTGAAATCCTCAAACGCGACTTGAAGATTATGGACGCTGCATCAATCGCACTTGCGCGAGACAATGGGATTCCGGTAGTGGTATTCTCCATCCGCGAACCAAAAGCCGTGCAACAGGTTTTGCAAGGCAAAGGCCGCTTTACGATTGTGACAAAGGAATAAATCCATGGCCCAACTTCCTCCCTTTGAAGCCGCCGACATTAAACGCCGTATGGCGGGTGCTATTGATTCATTGAAACATGATTTCGGCGGCTTGCGCACTGGACGCGCGTCCGCTGCTTTGCTTGATCCCATTCATGTTGATGCTTATGGCGCAAACATGCCGCTGAACCAAGTGGCCTCGGTCACTGTTCCCGAAGCGCGGCTTTTGCAAATCAGCGTGTGGGATCGTGGGTTGGTTGTGGCCGTGGAAAAAGCTATTCATCAATCAAACTTAGGCTTAAACCCGCAAACTGAAGGCCAGGTCATTCGCCTTCGCATGCCGGACCTCACGCAAGATCGCCGCAAGGAACTGGTTAAGGTTGCCCACACCTACTGCGAAAAAGCCAAAGTGTCCGTCCGCAACGTGCGCCGTGATGGCATGGAGCAATTAAAAGCGCTCGAGAAAAATTCACAAATTTCAGAAGATGAATTGAAAGATAAATCCGAAGACGTGCAAAAAATGACTGATGATACAGTGAAGGATATCGACGCTGCTTTGAAGGTCAAAGAAGTTGAGATCATGCAAGTTTAAGGATCACTCCTCATGCATTCCGCGCCCACGCCCGATCAACCAAAACACGTTGCCATAATTATGGATGGCAATGGGCGCTGGGCGGCGAACCGGGGATTGCCAAGATCAGCAGGTCATAAGGTAGGCGTCGACGCTTTGCGCCGGGCGGTTCAAGCAGCAGCTGACCAAGGCATTGAATATCTCACGATTTATTCCTTCAGTTCGGAAAACTGGTCAAGGCCAGCCGCCGAAGTTGGTTTCCTGCTCGATCTCTTGCGCCGCTTTATTCGCCAAGATGTGGCCGAACTTCATCGCTCTGGTGTGAACATCAAAATTATCGGCTCGCGCGAAAATCTCGAAGCCTCAATGATTTCGCTGTTGGACGACGCTGAGCGTCTGACTAAGGACAACACAAAGCTCAAACTGGTTGTAGCGTTCAACTATGGTAGCCGCCAAGAAATCGCGGAGGCGGCGAAGCGGATGAGCCAAGATGTGGCTGCAGGCAAACTCAATTCAGAACTGATCACCCCCGAAACGCTATCCAATTATTTGAGCACAGCGGGAATTCCCGATCCAGAACTGCTCATTCGCACCGGCGGCGAACAGCGCATTTCTAATTTCTTGCTCTGGCAGTGTGCCTACACTGAATTTGTGTTCGTACCCGAATATTGGCCTGACTTTAATGCAGATATATTTGCTCGCGCTGTTGCTGAGTTTAAATCCCGCGATCGCCGTTTTGGTGGCATCAAAGCGCAAACGGCGTGAGCGCGGTTTCAAAATGGGGTGACCTTTGGTTACGTGGCGCATCCGCTGCCATTCTCATTCCCGCTGTACTTCTTGATGTATTTTATGGTGGCGTTTGGTTCACGGTTTTTGCAGCCCTTCTCGGTGTTCTCATGGCGCAAGAATGGACTAACATTGCCCATAATCAAAATAGTGCACAGTTTGCTTTACATGCCGCCGCCGTAATCTGCGGTGCGGTTTTGCCCTTCGAGGTTGGTATTAGCGGCACATTAATCAGCATACTGATTATTTCAGTCTTCGCCATGGCGCTTGCCTATTTTCAAAATTGCAAAAACCCAATCTGGGCATATCTCGGTGTGCCATATGTGGCGCTGCCCACCCTGGCTTTTGTGCTTTTGCGAACCGATCCCGTGTGGGGTGTTTGGGCTATTATCTGGGTCATGGTTATCGTCTGGTCGGCTGATACTTTAGCTTATTTTGCTGGCCGCATCATTGGCGGTCCCAAATTAGCGCCCAGCATTTCGCCGAAAAAAACCTGGGCTGGCCTTTGTGGTGCGATTGTTGGCAGTGCTTTAGCCTCAGCGATCCTTTCGGCATACATTGCCACGCAAAGTTTCTGGCCATTACTTTTGCTTGCAGGCTTGTTTGCCATTGTGGAGCAGGGCGGTGACCTGTTTGAGAGCAGTTTGAAGCGTCATTATGGTTTGAAAGATTCAGGTCGTCTCATTCCGGGGCATGGTGGCGTCATTGACCGGGTAGATGGCCTCACAGTCGTTGCCATTTGTGCCGCTTTGGTGGGATATTTCCGGGGCGGAGCCACAATTCCGCAAGGACTTCTACTTTGGTAACCATATTCGCCTGATTTTGCTGCCAAATCATACGTTTTGTGGTTAATAAATCACTAACAAATTATCACAACTGGCACGACCCATGCAGAGCAGCCTCATTGTAGCCACAGCTGCAAAGCAAAGAACGAACATAAGATTGGGAATCGGAAATGAATATCTCGGAACTCACGCAACTTCCTGTTACTCTTTTTGTAGGATATCTCGCAGCATTCCTTGTGGCACTTTTGTTCATTGTCTTTATCCATGAGTATGGCCATTACAAAGTTGCACGGCTTTGCGGCATCAAAGTCGAAGCCTTTTCAATTGGATTTGGGAAAGAAATATTCGGCTGGTTTGACAGGCATGGAACCCGCTGGAAACTCAGTTGGATACCCCTTGGTGGCTATGTGAAGTTTGAAGGCGATGCGAATGCCGCAAGCCTGCCCGATGGTTCAGATGAAGCAATTGCTGCACGCGGCCCTGATAATTTTCACAATAAACCAGTATGGCAGCGCGCAGCCGTTGTTGCTGCCGGACCTTTAGCGAACTTCGCTCTTGCTATTGTGATTTTTACGACGTTTTTTATGTTTGTGGGAATTGCTGCCATTCCACCGCGTGTTGACGGTATAAAGCCGGGCTCGGCTGCTGAATCTGCAGGCATTGTCGCTGGCGACTACATTCGGGAGATTGATGGCAAAAAAATCACATATTTTGGGGATCTCCAAATGGCCATTCAAACGCGCGCTGGCGATGAATTGGTTGTGGTTATTGAGCGCGGTGGCACTTTGATACCGCTCAAACTTACTCCCACGTCGCAAGAAATTGACAACGGACAAGGGGGAAAAGTCAAAATTGGTTTGTTAGGTGTGACCCATGAAGGGACGGACGATGCCATTGAATACACGCGGTATTCGTTACCAGACGCGTTTTTACTTGGTGTTGATCGAACTTGGTACATTATTACGACAACGTTGAAATACATCGGTAAGATTTTCACTGGCAAGGAGAGTGCCGATCAACTCGGCGGTCCCTTGGCAATTGCGCATGGCGCGGGTGCGGCAGCTTCAGGCGGGTTCCTTCAATTCGCCTCATTTATCGCATTACTCAGCGTTAGTGTGGGGCTGATTAACCTTTTTCCTGTACCAATGTTGGACGGTGGGCATTTGGTTTTCTATGCCCTCGAAGCGGTGCGCGGAAAGCCCATTGGGCCACGCGCACAAGAATGGAGTTTTCGGATCGGTTTATCGTTCGTCATGATGCTTATGGTCGTCGGATCATTTAACGATGTGTTAAGGTATATTATCAACTAAAGCTCAGTTGAAATGAATTTTATCTTTCGGTTGCAATGTGAGAAAAAGACGATAAAACGAGCCGTAAGTGATGCGTAAAGTCGGTGGGACGGCTTAGATTATTATAGATTGGCCTTTTGATGCGTTTTAAGTTTTTTGTTATTAGTTTCATAGCGTTAGCGTTAAGTGTATTGGGGCCAATAACTGCACCACAGCTGAGTTCTGCCGCCTATGCTGCGGGCATTTCGCAAATCATTGTTGAAGGCAATCAGCGCGTTGAGCAAGAAACCGTTGAATCCTATCTGCAATTGGGCGTTGGCGATCAGTTTAATGACAGCAAGATCGACGATTCGATTAAGGTGCTCTTCCAAACCGGCTTGTTCTCAGATGTAAAAATCGCTGCTCGTGGTAGCGCTTTGGTCATATCGGTTGTCGAAAATCCGTTGATCAACGTGGTCAATTTTGAAGGCAATGAAGAGCTTGATGATGATGCCCTCGCTAAAGAGGTGGAAATTCGCGAGCGCATGATTTTCACCAAGTCGCGGGTTCAAAGCGATACGCGCCGCATTTTGGCGCTCTATCAAAAAACCGGTTTCTACAATGTTCGCGTGGCGCCAAAGTTGATCAGGCTGCCGCAGAACCGCGTGAACCTCGTGTTTGAAGTCACCGAAGGTTCCGAAACCAATGTCAAGACGATTGATTTTACTGGCAATGATTACTTTTCCGACAACACTTTGCGGAGCGTTATCGGCACCGCTGAAACCTCTTGGTGGAATTACTTCCAGCGCAACGACAAGTACGATCCAGATCGTTTGGAATATGACAAGGACCTCGTTCGCCGCCATTACCTCAAAAATGGTTTTGCCGATGCAAAAGTCATTTCATCCGATGTTCAACTTTCGCCAGGTGGTGAGTATTTCACCATCAGCATCGCTGTTGAAGAAGGTAAGCGTTACGAGATTGCGGATGTCGCCGTGAATGTTGGTGAAGCAAACTTAGATCCAAACGATTTGCGTTCAGTTATCAAAACCGGCGTAGGTGATACTTATGATGCCTCGCGCGTGGATCGCACCGTTGAAAATCTTACTCTCGAAGCCAGCAAGCAAGGATTTGTATTCGCCAAAGTTGAGCCAGACGTTCAACGTGTCGAAGGCACCAATGGTTTGAACCTGACGTACAATATTACCGAAGGTCAGCGGAATTATATTGAACGTATTGATATCGTCGGCAACTATCGCACCCTTGATGAAGTCATTCGTCGCGAACTCCGTTTGTTTGAAGGTGACGCTTTCAACCGTACGCTCATTGAGCGCGCCCGCCGCCGTCTCACCGCCCTTGATTATTTTGACAAGATCGAATTCCGCGACGAAGAAGGCTCTTCTCCGGACAAGATTGTCCTTGTTGTTGAAGTCATGGAAAAGGCAACCGGCAAAATTAGTTTCTCAATCGGTTACTCTTCGACTGAAAAGGTTGTTGGCTCCGTTTCTCTTTCGGAACGTAACTTGTTTGGTAAAGGTCAAACTGTAAACCTGAACACCACGTTGAGCTTCAAGCGTCAGCAAGTGGATTTCAGCTTTACCGAACCCTATTTCATGGGCATGCCAATTGCTGCAGGGTTTGATATTTTTGCAACAAAGACGGACAACACATCGACTTCGTCCTACACCAGCGAGCAAATCGGTGGTGCGTTGCGTGCTGGATTCAAGCTCGACGAATTTTCGACGATCAATTTCAAATACTACCTCGCTTATCGTGACATTTCAGGCATTGATGCGAGCAAAGCGTCTCCCGCAGTTATTGCGACAGAGGGTGACAGCTGGAAATCTGCGATCTCGGCGAACTATGTTTGGGATAATTTGGATAATCCCAACGACCCACAATCAGGTCTTCGTGCGCAGATTGAAGGCGAGCTTTCTGGCCTTGGTGGCAGCACATATTATGCGTCCATTGAGGGCCATGCTTGGTATTTTGTTCCAGTGATCGAAGACAAGCTTATTTT
>JAYUOP010000160.1:0-3303 GCA_043760745.1 Hyphomicrobiales bacterium | reverse complement strand
TTAAAGGCTTTATTGGTTCATCCCAGGATTTGACCGCGCCATTTTTCGGGGCAGGGGCTGGCATGGGCACAATGCCTCACGCCCTTGTGGGCTATACCAATGGTGATGTGCTTGCCGCCATGAAAATGTTTGCTGAAACATTGCCAGAAGCAAAATCTTTAATCGCATTAGTCGATTATAATGGCGAGGAAATCACCGACTCTCTGCGCTGTGCCAAATGGTTTTATGAAGAAGCAAAGCTTGATCAAACGGGCAAAAACTTTGGCATTCGTTTAGACACCCACGGTGGGCGTTTTGCTCAAGGGCTGGACTATGAAAAGTCAGTCGAAATTGTGGGTCAATGGCTCAATGTCATGGGTGAATATTCTATCGTCGAACAAGTGCTGGGTGGCCGCGCGTTTCAGATGGATCCTAACAATATTCTGGTCGATAAAGTGCGCCGAATATTATTTGGTAAAGGCGTTTCAGTGGCTAACATCATCCATGCGCGCCAATCCTTGGATAAAGCCGGGTTTGATAAAGCGACCATCGTTGGCTCTTCAGGCTTTGACCCGCAAAAATGCCAAATCATGGGTGCAGCCAAAGCGCCGATTGATATGGTGGGCACGGGCAGCTTTTTGCCAGCCACATTAACCGAAACCTATGCCACTGCCGACATCATTGCTTATGGAGATGTAAAGCGCGTTAAGGTTGGTCGCGAATTCTTGTTGGATTAATTCGCAAATTTTGCAATGCTTAAAAGGTATCGTAATTTTTATCGATAGGTCGAGGGGGCAGCGCTCGAGCTGGAGGTTCATTTTGAAAAAGATCGTCATTGCACTTTTTAGTATTATCGCTGTGCTCACTTTGTTGGGGGCATCAGCAGAGGCGCGCGGAAAGAACCGTCGCCACCGCGCGCCAGCTTTGCCACCAATTGTTGTGGTTAATGTCAGCATTGCATCACAAACCATGTCAGTGTCAGTCAATGGCTGGCCCGAAGGCTACTGGCGCATTTCTTCTGCGCGCCAAGGCTATCATACTCCGCGCGGATCATACCGGGTCACACGCATGGCACGTGAATATTATTCAAAGAAATATGATGATGCACCAATGCCAAATTCGGTGTTCTTCTATGGCGGCTATGCCATTCACGCCACCAACCAAATCTCAAAATTAGGCAGGCCCGCTTCTCATGGATGCATCAGGTTGCATCCAAGTGACTCCGCCGAATTGTTTGAACTAGTGCAGCAATACGGAATGTCGCGCACGCGCATTAATATAATTTAGAAATGGCCCGCGTTGCTCTCATAACGGGCGGTGCCCAAGGTTTGGGCGCTGCTATCGCCGCGCAGTTTCTGCGTGACGGGTTTGCGGGAGTTGTTCTGGTTGACCGCAATTTAGAGCGATTAACCAAACAAGCCAAAGAGCTTTCGAAGCTTGGTGCAGTCCATACTCTTGTTGCAGATCTGCGTGATGATCAAACAGCAGCAAAGGCTGTGTCTCTGACGATGGAAAAATTTGGCCGGATTGATGTGCTGGTTAACGCCGCTGGCAATACAGAACGCGGCGGCATTGCTGACACAACTCCTGAAGCCTTTCACCGCCTGTTTGATGTCAACGTCAAAGCCCCGCTGCAAATGATGCAAGAGGCAACCAAACATATGGTTGCGGCTAAGTCTGGTGTGATTATTAATGTGGCTTCCATGCTCGCCCATGGCGGCCCACCGAGCATTGGGACTTATGCTGCATCTAAAGCTGCACTCGTTGCACTTTCCAAGAATGCCGCCAATACTTTTAAGCGCGAAGGTGTGCGGGTGTTTGCAATCAATCTCGGTTGGGCGCTCACTGAAGGCGAACATGCGCTGCAAACAGGTTTCCACGGACTGCCAGAAGACTGGCACAAAGACATCGCCGCCCGCATGCCCTCAGGCCGTCTAATCACACCAGAAGACGTGGCGGGTCTCTGCGCATTTTTAGTGTCGCCGCCAGCACAAATGATGAATGGCGTGGTTATTGATTACGAGCAGATGCCGATTGGGGTTTATGACGTGCATCCGGCGCTGAGGGTGGATTAGCCTTTTTTTGCTTTGAGAGTGTTAACAGCAGAAAGATCGGCGTTGATTTTTTTTATCGTAGGCTCATCGCCTGTAAGTCTGAGTGCTTGGCTCAAATCAGCCTCCGCTTCATCTAATTTTCCTTGGATCATTTTTATTTCACCTCGACGATAAAATGGCCAAGCCAATTGGCGATCAAGTTGAATGGCGCTGCCATAATCCGTCACAGCGGTATCAAAATCACCCATAATGCGATAAACATTAGCGCGCGATATGACGGCTGTTACAAATTGGGGCGCCACGGCCAACGCGCTGTCAAAATCCGCCAAAGCAAGGCTATACTCGCCTTTTTCCTGATGGATTACACCTCGGTTTTGTAGTGCATAAATGTAGCTAGGATCAATATCAATTGTTTTGCTATAATCGACTATTGCTAAACCTACTTGGCCCATTTTCTTGTATGTGGTGGCTCGTGCGAAATAGGCATCGACATACTTGGGGTAGATTTGAACCATTCGATCAAAATCGGTGATGGCTTGATCGTATTGTTTTAATTTTTCCAGTGATAGGCCACGATTGTAATAGGCATCGCCGAAATTCGAATTCATTTTGATAGTTTTTGTATAATCCGCTACGGCGTTCTGGTCGTCCTGAAGGTTCGCATAGATGGTTCCCCGAAGGAAATAAAACCATTCGTCTGTAGTTTCTAAATCAATTGCTTTGTTGATCTCCACCAATGCGCGGTCATAGTATCCTTGTAAAGATAAAACCGATCCACGATTGTAGAATCCCTTTGCATATTTAGGATCGAGGTCGATTGCCTTATTGAAGTCTTCCATTGCATGTTTAAAATCTCGTAGGTCTTTGTAAAGCACACCACGCAAATTATACCCCAAAGGTGATTTTGGAATAAGTCCTATAATCCTATTGTTATCGACAAATGACTCTTGATACATTCGGTAGCGCCGATATACGTGTCCCCTTTGCTTTAAATCTTCGATCAATTGCTCTTTGGATTCTTTGCCGCTGTCGATAAGTTTGGTACACGCAACAAGCGAAATTTCAAGATTTTCGCTGCGGCAATCCGATCTGTCATCGGCGAATGCCATTTGCAAATTAAAGCAAAAAGCCACACAAATTGCAGCGATGAGACGGGGGTGTTTGAGCATTATGCACCTTCAGCTTTTCGTTAAAACTTGATGCAGCGTAACACTCATTGGTTGAAATTGGGTTACGCCGATTGCAAAAATACAATCATTAAAGAGTGCAC
>JAYUOP010000159.1:0-23732 GCA_043760745.1 Hyphomicrobiales bacterium | reverse complement strand
GCGAAAATGCCTCAATTATAAAACTCCGGCAGAAGTCCTCTGTCAGCAGCTGTTGCACTTCAAATGTGAATCCACCTCCCGGCCTGCGCCGGGATGACGATTTTTTAGTGGTGGTTTGCACAATTCCTAAGTCTTCAAATCTACTAACGTGCCAATTGGGTCTATCTCATCGTGTAGGTCGCGCCAATCAGGGTTCGCTTCTTCAATTAAGCGGAATTTCCATTCCCGCTGCCATTCCTTAATCCGTTTCTCGCGGATAATGGCATTTTCCATAGAATGGTGGTGCTCGTACCAAACGAGAATTTTAACATTGTGTTCTTTAGAAAACCCGTCAACTACGCCCGCTTTGTGTGTTGAAATCCGATCCCAAAGAGCGCTCGTTACGCCCGTATAAATCGTCCCACGGTAGCGATTGGCAATAATATAAACTGCAGGGAGCTTTTCTATCACTTCAAAGCCGCGTTACCCCTCCTGCGACATCCTCTTATCGACATAGTTGGCGCAGATGTTGGTCAATTCTTCGATCTTTTCTTGGAAGAAGTGGTTAGCACCTGGAATGACCTTATGGTCAATTATGATGCCCTTTTGCGTCTTCAACTTTGAAACCAAGCTTTGCACGGCTTCTGGTGAAGTTACCGAATCTTTTTCGCCATTTACAAACAATCCGGAAGCCGGGCAGGGGGCGAGGAACGAGAAGTCATAGTGCTTAGCCAGGGGCGCAATCGAAATGAAGCCAGAAATTTCTGGACGACGCATCAGAAGCTGCATGGAAATCCAAGCGCCAAAGGAAACGCCAGCAATCCAGCAGGTCTTCGATTCGCGGTTAAATGATTGCAACCAGTCTAAAGCGGATGCCGCATCTGATAATTCGCCAGCACCATTTTCAAACACGCCTTGGCTTCGGCCAACGCCGCGGAAATTAAACCGCAATACCGAAAACCCACGCGCTGCGTACATCTGATAAAGCGAATGCACGATTGGATTATTCATGGTTCCGCCAAAAGTTGGGTGCGGATGCAAAATAATGGCAATCGGAGAGCCAGCAGGCTTGGCTTGGGTGTAACGCGCTTCGAGACGACCGGCTGGGCCGTTAAAAATCACTTCAGGCATTAAAATCAGTCTTTCTTTCGGCGCGGACTGAGAAAATTCCTGACAAAAACCCGTGTCAGTAATTGACTCCCATAGTCGGCTATTTTATAGCTACTTTAGAACGGTTCAAGAAAGCAAGCTTCCAAACCTCCCTCATTAAACTGTCGTTTAACACAAGGAGGGGGGCAAAAAGCAAGTTTTTCGTGCAACAGAAGCGAGGCAGTCCATGAAAATGAGTACGAAAGGTCGATACGCCGTCATGGCGCTAATTGATATTGGTACACATAGCGTGGGCCAGCCTATCTCTTTACTTGAAATTGCCGACCGCCAAGATATTAGCCAAGAATACCTTGAACAACTCTTCGGCAAGCTGCGCCGTGCTGGTTTGGTTGAAAGCGCTAGGGGGCCGGGCGGCGGCTATAAACTTGCGCGCCCTGCCGAAGATATAGCACTTTCGGAAATTATTCTCGCTGTTGACGAGCCATTGCGCGTAACCCGCTGCGAAGGCGATGCGGTTGAAGGCTGCGTCAAAGGCGAGAAGTGCTGCGCTCATGATTTATGGTCTTCGCTTGGCCGCCAGATGATGAGCTTCCTCGATTCGATAACCTTGGATGATGTAGTTTCCAAGCGCAATCTCGCTTTGGCCGCTAGCATTAAGCAAGCCAAAGATCGCTATGTAAGGCCGCAAGCGTGAGAACCTATCTTGATCATAATGCCACCAGCCCTTTGCGCCCTGCCGTGAAAGCAGCAATGATTGCGGCGTTCGATGTGCATGGCAATGCGTCGTCCGTCCATGCTGAAGGTCGCAAAGCCCATAAGCTGATGGATGATGCCCGCGAGCAACTGGGTTTTGCGTTGGGTTGCCTGCCGCAAATGATCACGTTCACCTCTGGTGGCACCGAAGCCAATAATATGGCAATCCGTTGCGTTGGCGCTGAACATATTTTGGTTTCTGCCGTTGAGCATGACAGCGTTTTGGCAGCGGCCAAGGCCACAGGTAAAAATGTTGAGCTGATCCCCGTTGATGGCGTTGGCCGGGTAATGATCAATGATCTGCAGAAAATGATGGGCCGGCCCAATACACTGGTGTCTGTCATGTATGCAAATAATGAAACAGGGGTTGTTCAGCCCTTAGAGCAAGTCATGGATATTGCCCATGCTGCTGGTGCGCTGGTTCATGTTGATGCGGTGCAAGCTTTTAAAAAGACGCAATTGAATTTTGGCCTACTGGGCTGTGACATGATGACAGTTGCCGCGCATAAAGTGGGTGGACCCACTGGCATTGGCGCATTGGTTGTGCGCGATGGATTGGTGATCGAACCTTTGTTGCAAGGCGGTGGCCAAGAATTGCGCCGCCGGGCGGGCACTGAGAACCTTGCTACAATCGCGGGCTTCGCGGCGTTGACACAGGAGCCAGAACTCGACACTTATGCGCTAACCGACACACTCGAAGCCGCATTAAATGATGCAACTATTTTTAGCGACGGCGTTTTGCGCCTTTGCAACACAACATGCTTTGCTATCCCTGGCATCAGCGCAGAAAACCTGCTGATGAATTTGGACCTCGCAGGCTTTGCTGTGTCGTCTGGCTCAGCGTGTTCATCGGGCAAGGTCGGCCGTAGCCATGTGCTGGCTGCAATGGGTGTCACACCCCAAATCTCGTCAGGGGCAATTCGCGTAAGCAGTGGTTGGAATACGACTGCGGATGATATTGCCCGCTTTATTGAAACACTACAGAAGTTGCAGGCGCGCCACCGCGCCCGCCGCGCCGCATAAGGAATATTATGGCCGATCAAGACACCATCGATCTCGTCAAGGACATTGAAGTCGATAAATATAAATATGGCTTCACAACCGATATCGAGTCCGACTATGCGCCAAAGGGCCTGAACGAAGATATCGTGCGGTTTATCTCCGATAAAAAGGGTGAACCCGCTTGGATGTTGGAATGGCGTCTTGAGGCCTATGCCCGTTGGTTGCAAATGGAAGAGCCAGAATGGGCGCGCGTCAATTATCCGAAAATTGATTTCCAAGACTTGTATTACTATGCTGCCCCAAAAAGCATGGCCGCACCGAAGAGTTTGGACGAGATTGATCCTAAGCTTTTAGAAACTTATGCTAAGCTTGGCATCCCGCTGAAAGAGCAAGAGATTTTGGCAGGCGTTCGGAAGCAAGGTGAGCCAAGCCAGCTTGATGATGAAGGCAATGAAATTATCCCCGGCCGCGTGGCCATTGATGCGGTTTTTGATAGTGTGTCGGTCGTCACCACATTCAAAGCCGAGCTTGCCAAAGCCGGCGTGATTTTTTGTTCGATCTCGGAAGCCTTACGCGAGCATCCCGAATTGATCCGGAAATATTTGGGCTCCGTGGTTCCGCAAGGCGATAATTATTATGCCGCCTTGAATGCGGCAGTTTTCTCTGACGGTTCATTTGTTTATGTGCCGCCGGGTACGCGCTGCCCGATGGAGCTTTCCACTTACTTCCGCATGAACGCCAAGAACACCGGTCAGTTTGAACGCACGCTCATCATCGCGGACAAGGGTTCATATGTATCCTATCTCGAAGGCTGCACCGCACCCATGCGCGAAGAAAATCAGCTCCATGCCGCTGTGGTTGAATTGATTGCGCATGATGACGCTGAGATTAAATATTCGACTGTGCAAAACTGGTATCCCGGCGATGAAAACGGCAAGGGCGGGGTTTACAACTTTGTAACCAAGCGCGGCGATTGCCGTGGCGATCGCTCGAAGATTTCATGGACGCAAGTTGAAACCGGTTCGGCAATTACGTGGAAATATCCGTCTTGCATTTTACGTGGTGAAAGTTCGCGCGGTGAATTCTATTCCATCGCAATTTCCAATGGTGCGCAACAAGTTGATAGCGGCACTAAGATGATCCACTTGGGCAAGAATTCTTCAAGCCGGATCATTGCAAAAGGCATTGCCGCTGGCCGCAGTGACAACACTTATCGTGGGCTTGTCTCTGCCCACCGCAAAGCCACTAACGCGAGAAACTTCACGCAGTGTGATTCGCTCCTGATCGGCGATAAATGTGGTGCTCATACAATTCCCTATATCGAAGCCAAAACCTCCACCGCTCAATTTGAGCATGAAGCAACGACGTCAAAAATTTCCGACGATCAAATGTTTTACTGCATGAGTAGGGGGCTTACCCAAGAAGAAGCCGTCGCATTAATCGTCAACGGTTTCGTCCGCGATGTTCTCCAGCAGCTCCCAATGGAATTCATGGCTGAGACGCAGAAACTGATTGGGATTAGCTTGGAAGGGTCTGTTGGATGATGACACCCCTATTTTTCCCTTCTCCCCTTGCGGGAGAAGGTGGATCGCGCAGCGAGACGGATGAGGGGTTTTCCAAATTTAAACACCTCACCTACACCCCTCATCCGGCCTTTGGCCACCTTCTCCCGCAAGGGGAGAAGGACGTAATTGGAAACTGAAAATGCTCTCTATCAATAATCTCCACGTTAAACTCGCTGACGAACCTCGCGTTATTCTCAATGGTCTCACTCTCAATGTGAAGCCCGGCGAGGTGCATGCCATTATGGGGCCGAATGGCTCTGGCAAGTCCACGCTGTCTTATGTGCTGTCAGGCCGCGAAGGCTATGAAGTCACCGATGGTTCGGTCACTTACAAAGGCGAAGACCTCCTCGAAATGTCGCCATCGGAGCGCGCTGCAAAGGGTGTGTTTCTGGCCTTCCAATACCCCATCGAAATTCCCGGCGTGGCCACAATGCAATTTTTGAAAGTGGCGTTAAACTCGCAACGTAAAGCCCGTGGCGAAAAAGAAATGTCCACACCGGATTTCATGCGCTTTGTAAAAGAGCGTGCGAATAAGCTCAACATCGGCCCTGAAATGCTGAAGCGTCCCGTGAACGTTGGCTTCTCGGGTGGCGAAAAAAAGCGCGCGGAAATTCTGCAAATGGCTGTGCTTGAGCCATCGCTTTGTGTGCTTGATGAAACAGACTCTGGACTTGATATTGATGCGCTGCGGGTTGTGGCAGATGGCGTGAATGCGTTGCGCTCGCCAGACCGCGCGATGATCGTGATTACGCATTATCAGCGTTTGCTCGATTACATCGTGCCAGATTTTGTCCATGTGCTGTCCAAAGGTGCCATCGTTAAAACCGGTGATAAATCTCTGGCGCTCGAGCTCGAAGCCAATGGTTACGCAGACTTCACAGGGGCTGCCGCGTGAACGCTATTCTGCAACAAACGCCTGCTGAGCAAAGCCTCGGTCTATCCTTGCCGCATCGCCGCATGGAAGACTGGCGCTGGACCGATTTGCGGAAACTCATCGATCAACCCTATCCGCCCCGGCAAAACGTCAAAGCCGACGACGCCGAGATTGAGAAACTCATCAAGTCATCACCATTTGCAAAAATCGTCGGTGCACGGATGGTTTTTGTCAACGGTGCGTATTCTTCAGTCTATTCACAAATGGCTAATGCCGAAATCGCCAGCGCGAATTTAGGCGATGAGCCCGTGCTCACCATGAATGCGGCCTTCGCCGATGATGGTGCAAAGCTCCATATTTCTGGCAATGATGACAGCCCAATTGAGCTTCTTTTCATTGCCACCAAAGCTTCGGCACGCACGATTGCAACGCGCAATATCATTCATGTGGCCGAAGGCGCATCCGCTACCATTATTGAAACCCATCTTGGCCATGGCGCTTATCTCACCAACAGCGTGACCGAAATCAAGCTGGCAATATCCGCCAAGCTCGACCGGATCAAAGTTGAGTTAGATTCCTCCGAAGCCATTCACTTGGCCCATGCGCATGTAACCCTTGCACAGAACTCAGTGCTCAATGATTTCACGCTCACGTCGGGCGCGCGCGTTGATCGTCAAAATGGAACTGTGGAGTTTCGTGGGCAGGGCATTGACGCCAAAATTTCTGGTGCATTTATGTTGGGTGGCAAGCAGCATGCTGATACGCGGCTTGTGATTGACCATCAACAACCTCATTGCACGAGCCGCGAACTTTTCAAATGCGTGATGGATGATTACGCGCGTGGAATATTCCAAGGCAAAGTCATGGTGCGGAAAGACGCCCAAAAAACTGACGGCAAACAATCAAGCCACGCGCTTTTGCTCTCTGAAACCGCCGAGTTCGACGCCAAGCCAGAGCTCGAAATCTTTGCCGATGACGTGGTTTGCGGCCATGGCGCAACGTCGGGCGACCTCAACCATGATCACCTTTTCTACCTCATGTCGCGCGGCATTCCAGCTCCACAAGCAAAGTCACTTCTGATTGCAGCGTTCGTTGGTGAAGCTTTTGACACGATTGCCCATGATGACATTAAAGAAGCCTTGGTGAAGTTTTCGCGGAAATGGTTGATCGAGCATCGGAGGGCAGATTGAAGGATTTTGAGTATTGTGGTCTTCTCCCCTCGCGGGAGAAGGTGGCGCGAATGCGCCGGATGAGGGGGCTGCCTAATGCAGTTGCTTCGCATCCTATAGCCACACCCCTCATCCGTCTCGCTGCGCGATCCACCTTCTCCCGCAAGGGGAGAAGGAAATGACCTCATTTGACATCAACCGCATCCGCGCCGACTTTCCAATTCTCTCCCGCGAAGTCTACGGCAAACCGCTGGTCTATCTCGACAACGCGGCCTCATCGCAAAAGCCGCAAGTTGTCATTGATGCAATGGTGAACTCGCTTTCGCATGAATATGCTAACGTTCATCGGGGCTTACACTATCTCTCGAACACAGCCACGCAAGCCTTTGAAGATGCACGTGAATCGGTGCGAAAATTTATCAATGCGCCAAGCAAAGATCAAGTGATTTTCACCCGCAATGCTTCAGATGCGATAAACCTCGTCGCCTCCAGTTTTGGCGGTATGGTCATCGGTGAAGGTGATGAAATCGTACTTTCAATTATGGAACATCATTCCAACATTGTGCCCTGGCATTTCCACCGTGAACGGCGCGGTGCTGTTTTAAAATGGGCGCCCATTGATGATGATGGCAATTTTCTTATCGAAGAATTTGCCAAGCTTTTAACCACGCGCACCAAAATTGTTGCCATTACGATGATGTCGAACGCATTGGGCACAGTTGTACCGATAAAAGAAGTCATTGCACTGGCGCATGCCAAAGGCATTCCCGTACTGGTGGATGCCAGCCAATCCGTCGTTCATACAAAAGTTGATGTTCAAGACATAGACGCGGACTTCCTGGTTTTCACCGGGCACAAAACCTATGGCCCGACGGGCATTGGCGTTCTTTATGGCAAAATGGATTTGTTGAAAAAAATGCCACCCTATCAAGGCGGCGGCGAAATGATCACCGAAGTAACAACCGAAAACGTTGGCTACAATGACCCGCCACATCGCTTTGAAGCAGGTACACCTGCCATTGTTGAAGCGATTGGTCTGGGGGCCGCCCTCGAATACATGATGGCAATCGGTTTTGATAATATTGCAGCCCATGAAAATGATCTCCGCGACTATGCCATGGAGCGGCTCTCGGCGATCAATTCATTGCGGATTTTTGGCAAAGCAAAAAACAAGGGCGCTATTGTTTCTTTCCTTATGGAAGGCGCTCACGCCCATGACGTGGCCACAGTGATTGATCGCTATGGCGTGGCCGTTCGCGCTGGAACCCATTGCACACAACCCTTGCTGCAGCGTTTTGGCGTCACTGCCACTTGCCGCGCCTCATTCGGACTATATAACACCCGCGAAGAGGTTGATAAATTGGCCGAAGCGCTTATATCTGCCCAAAGGATATTTCTGTGACTGATCAAGAACCCAGCAACGTAGCCGACCCCTTTGCCATTCCAGCGGAAGAATTAGCACGCATGACCGACGACATCGTTTTGGCATTGAAAACGGTTTACGATCCAGAAATTCCGGTAGATATCTATGAGCTTGGCCTGATTTACAAAGTTGATATTGATGACGATCGTAATGTGGCCATAGATATGACGTTGACAGCGCCTGGTTGCCCGGTTGCAGGCGATATGCCGGGCTGGGTTGAAAACGCGGTGTCCACCGTTGCTGGTGTTGCCAGTGCTAAAGCAAATCTCACTTTTGACCCGCCCTGGGATCATAGCCGCATGTCCGATGAGGCGCGCGTTGCTATGAATATGTGGTAAGGAGTGTCTATGGCTGAAGCTGTTCGTCGTCCCCGTCCAAAAGTAATGACCCTGACTGATGCCGCTGTGGCGCGGGTGCAGGCGATTATTGCCAAATCTGAAACGCCGGTTTTGGGCCTTCGCGTCGGTGTCAAAAATGGCGGCTGCGCTGGCATGGAATACACCATGGAATGGGCAAGCGTTGCGAAACCCTATGATGAGGTCGTCGAAGAAAAGGGTGTCACAGTTCTGATCGATCCCAAAGCGATCATGTTTTTGCTAGGAACCGAAATGGACTTTCAACAGTCCAAATTGAAATCCGGTTTTGTGTTTAACAACCCAAACCAAACCTCCGCCTGCGGTTGTGGCGAAAGCGTGCAGCTTAGCCCGGCAGCTGCCCAAGCGTGAGCGTATCCGCCAGTTTCAAGGAATTTGTCATAGAGCAAATGGCGGGTTTTGGCCCTGTGGTCATCCGCCCAATGTTTGGCGGCGCTGGAGTCTACCGCGAAAGTCTGATGTTTGCGCTCATTGTTGATGAGGTCATTTATCTCAAAGTGAACGATGCAACCCAGCCATATTTTGAAGCTGAAAACCTAGGTCCATTCACCTATAGCATGAAGAACGGCAAGATGATGGAAATGGCTTATTTCCGCATTCCAGAGCGCTGCCTAGACGACACAGACGAAATGACCGTTTGGTGCAAGAAAGCATTTGAAGTTGCATTGCGGGCGGCCGCTCAAAAGAAACCAGTCGTTAAAAAATCGCCTGCCAAGAAATCGCGCAAGTAGCTAACGCGTTGGGGCGGCACGTTTTTCGCTGGTGAACTCAACGCCTACAGATTGGTCTTTCCGCCACATAACTTTCGCATCCCGCACCATTTTTTCAGCCGGGAACAGCAGCATAAATTCATTCGGAATTGAAACTTGATCGCCAACAATAAGCTGTGCTCCAGTGTCGGATACATCCCGCAACTTGCAATCCATCACAGACCAGTTATTTGGGCTTATGATTTTGGCGCTCTTTAAAACCCGGTGTCGAAGCGCCACTCTATGATTATCATCAGTCATGCACTCGCCGCTCCCAATGTCGCGCCGACGGAACGTTACCGCGAACCGAGGTCGGGGTCTATAGCGACAATCTAAGCGTTACTTCCGTTGCAAAAACGCGGGCATATTTCCAGAGTGGAAACGGCCATCATCAGGTGCATCATCAAGTTGCTTTGCGGGTGGTTCGCGACGTGGAGCGGGTTTTCGCTCTTGCCTTGCTTTTTCTTCGCGAACAGGTTTTTCAGCAGGTTCAGTTCTTTCTACCGCCGGCGCTTCCACCTTGGCAAACTTTGGCGCGCGGGGCGCACGCTCGGCGCGTTCGGCAGGTTTCCCCCGTGGGTTACGCGGTTTGCGTTCAACGGCATCATTTTCAGTAACTTCAGTTTGGCCTTCCAATTCAAAGTAAGGCACTTCGCGTTTGATCAGTGTTTCAATCGCTTTCAGATATTTCGCTTCTTCTTTTGTGACCATCGTAAAGGCTGCACCCTCACGGCCAGCCCGGCCCGTGCGGCCAATGCGGTGCACATAGTCTTCAGCGTGGATCGGCACGTCAAAGTTAAACACGTGGCTTACTTCAGGAATATCAAGCCCGCGCGCTGCAACGTCCGACGCGATCAAATAGGTCACTTCATTGTTGCGGAAAGCGGCCAACATTTTTATGCGTGCCGATTGGTCCATATCGCCATGCAATGCACCAGCGTTA
The DNA here is from genome assembly GCA_043760745.1 of Hyphomicrobiales bacterium. Classification (GTDB taxonomy): domain Bacteria; phylum Pseudomonadota; class Alphaproteobacteria; order Rhizobiales; family Aestuariivirgaceae; genus Aestuariivirga. The sequence continues at coordinate 13,791 of JAYUOP010000159.1, read as the reverse complement.
AAGCCATGCGATTTCAATGATTTTTCCAGCAGAGCGACTGTGGTTTTGCGATTAGCAAAAACAATGCCGTTTTGAATATTGGTTTGGCTGCGCAACAAGGCCCGCAAAGCGTCGCGCTTTTGTGCGGCTTCGTGCGGAACCTTTACCAGCATTTGGGTAATCGTAGCCGCAGTGGAGCTTGGGGCTGAGGCTTCAATCCGCACTGGATTATGCAAAAATTGCGACGTCAGCCGTTGAATTTCTGGCGGCATGGTTGCTGAGAAAAACAGCGTTTGCCGGGTAAAAGGCAAAAGCTTACAAATCTTTTCAATGTCCGGAATGAAGCCCATATCCAGCATGCGATCTGCTTCATCTATGACCAGCATCTCAATGCCGTTGAGCAAAAGTCCGCCGCGCTCCATATGATCCATTAAGCGACCTGGTGTTGCAATAACAACGTCAGCGCCGCGATTAATTTTGGCGGCTTGCGGCTCAAACGCCACGCCACCAATCAACAGAGCTACAGTGAGTTTGTGGTTTTTGCCAAGTGTCTCAAATGCTTCTTGCACTTGCGCCGCCAATTCGCGGGTTGGTTCTAAGATTAATGTGCGCGGCATACGAGCTTTAGCGCGGCCTTTTTCCAACATAGAAATCATTGGCAAAACAAAGGCTGCGGTTTTGCCCGAACCAGTTTGCGCTAATCCCAAAACATCCTTGCGTTCAAGGGCATGTGGAATGGCTTGTGCTTGGATAGCAGTTGGCGTGGTGTATCCAGCTGCGGTAACAGCTTCCAGTACTTTAGCGCTTAGGCCGAGGTCAGAAAAATTCATGGGTTGTTTGAAAAAACCGTTCTAGCGATTTATCTTTAAATGATGCGCCAAAGGCATTATCGCCATATCCGGAGACGCGTAGATTACAGGCGGAATAGGAGCTTTTATAGCACAAGTCAATTATTCCGCGCATTAACATTAAGCAATTCAAGCGCCTAGCAAAACACGGTAATTTTGTATTGTCACAAAACGCTATCAGAAATAGCATCTTTAAGGTTGATTCGATTGTGAATCACTCTTGGGGGAATACAATGAAGAAATTATCTGCAGAATTTTTTGGAACATTTTGGCTGGTGTTTGGCGGATGCGGCAGTGCTGTTTTAGCTGCTGGCTTTGCAGATGTTGGTATCGGTTTTGTCGGCGTTTCGCTGGCATTCGGTTTAACAGTTTTGACAATGGCTTATGCAGTAGGCTCGATTTCTGGCGGACATTTTAATCCAGCTGTTTCGATTGGCTTGGCAACTGCTGGTCGTTTTTCTTGGGGCGCAGTGCCAACATATATCGCTGCTCAAGTTGCTGGCGGTATTGCTGGCGCTTTTGTGCTTTATCTCATTGCGTCTGGTAAAGCTGACTTCTCAACCGCCGGTGGATTTGCCTCCAATGGCTATGGCGAGCATTCGCCAGGTGGCTATTCAATGGTTGCAGCTTTGGTTGCAGAGGTTGTGCTAACCGCATTGTTCTTAATCATTATTTTGGGCGCAACCGGCAAAGGCGTTCCAGCTGGATTTGCACCAATTGCGATCGGTTTGGCCTTAACCTTGATCCACTTGATCTCTATTCCTGTGACCAACACATCGGTCAATCCTGCCCGTTCAACTGGCGTTGCATTGTTTGCTGGCGGTTGGGCTATTCAGCAGCTTTGGCTGTTCTGGGTTGCGCCAATTGTAGGTGCGGTCATCGGAGCCGTGATTCACAAGTCATTGCTCTCTGACGATTAATTTGCACTAAAATTGAAGTAGAAATGGCGGAGCTAAGTCTCCGCCTTTTTTGTTACTAAAACAGAATGGCAGACCTGTTGATAGTGGTTTTGCAAAAGGTCGGGCGATGTGTTTAACATGGGCAATGTCGACCCTCACCCATATGCCAACAATCGAATCCACTGCCGTTATTTTGCGGGAAATTACCGCCAAAGACAGCCGCCAGATTTCTGACTTCATGTTGATGCCGTTGTATCAGCGCCACATCGCCATGCGACTTCCTAGTTTGGCGGCGGTCGAAGATTTTGTCGCTCGCTCAGTGGCGCGACAAGGTGACACCCGAAGGCGCGTTTTCCATCTCGCCGCAGAAGAGCGCATCACGGGTGCTGTTATTGGTGATGGATTTATGTTGATCCAGCATGATGGCACGGCTGAAATTGGCTGGGGCGTGCATCCCGCTTATTGGTCGCGCGGGCTTGGAACTGAAATTGGCGAGATGCTGCTGGCCCTTAGTTTTGAACAACTAGGTGCTCGGGAGGTTTTTTGCAAAGTCATGAAGGATAATCGCGCTTCACTAAAGCTTGCCCGCCGTATCGGCATGCGTTTTAATAGTGCCCAGTCAGCTTACCCCGCAGGTGCTGGCCGGTTTGAAGCTATCGAAATTTATCGCATGACGATTGGCGAATATTTCAATCGACCATATTGAGGAGACATACATGTCAAACACACCATTACGCGCACGGATCGAAGGTGGTGGAACACCTGTCATGACGGAATGGGCACTTCAGTCTGAAACCGGGCGGTTGCGCGATGTGTTGTTAGGGCCGGCCGAGAGTTTTCGCTGGATGGGTTTAGAAAATGCCCAATGGTCATCTTTGGTGCGCGATACAATCCGCAAAGGTTATAAATTCGATAAGCAAGCCGCCATGCGCCAGCACCGCGAAATGGTGGATGCTTATCATGATGCCGGTGTAAACACCCATTTCTTGCCGCTCGATATGGATAATCCATACCAGGTTTATGCGCGTGATAGCTCGTTTATGACGCCTTATGGCGCAGTGATTTGCCAGCTCGCCAATCCGCGCCGCCGCGGCGAATACGCTGCCGTTTTGCGGTTCTATTTGGAAAACAACATTCCAATTTACGACATGATAAGCGCTGGTAACTTTGAAGGTGGTGATTTTAACATCTTGCGCAAAGGTTTGGCCCTTGTTGGCTACACCGACCATCGCTCGGAAGAAATTGCCGCCCGCCAAGCCGCCGAATGGCTCATGAAAGAAGGTTGGGAAATCAAATACGCGCCGATCGATCAATTCTATGTCCATATTGATTTGATGGTTTGCATGCTCAATGAAAACTGTGCGGCCGTATGTTTAGAAACCACCGAGGACGATGTTGTCGCATGGCTTAAATCCAAGAAGATTGAAATCATTCCGGCCACTTTCAAAGAAACCATGGCGTTGGGGTGTAATGTAGTAACACTAGGCCAAGATCGTGTGCTATCGACCTCCGCAGCAAAAGATTTGAACGCAAAAATGCGGGCAAACGGATTTAAGGTTTACGATCCCGATATGACAATGTTCCTTCAAGCTGGCGGTGGCGTTCACTGCATGTGCCAACCACTGCGACGCGATGCAGCCTGACGCGCGCGTATGGGGCGCTGGCCCCGCCGGATTAATGGCCGCCGAAGTATTAGCGACAGCTGGGCTAAAAGTTGAGATCGCAGACCATATGCCGTCGCCCGCACGCAAGTTTTTGCTTGCGGGCAGGGGTGGTTTAAACCTCACGCATTCCGAACCGCTCGATCAATTTCTAACGCGCTATGGCGAAGACAAACTCTTCGTGGAAGACGCCATTCGCGCATTTCCCCCGCAGGCTGTTATTGATTGGTGTCATGGTTTAGGCGTTGAAACATTTGTGGGAAGTTCGGGTCGCGTATTTCCCAAAGCCATGAAAGCGTCGCCATTGTTGCGGGCATGGCTAAAACGCCTCGCTGATTTGGGCGTTGAATTTAACCCAAAGTCGCGCTGGGAAATGTTCGCCGATGACATTCCAACCATCATTGCTTTTGGCGGCGCAAGCTGGCCGCATTTGGGATCGGATGCTGGCTGGGTTCCAGCTTTCCGCACCGCAGGCATTCGCGTCAATGCGCTAAAGCCCGCCAATGGTCGTTTCCTTGTGGCGTGGACAAAACTGTTTCGTGATAAATTTGGCGGCACACCGGTTAAGAATGCAGCTCTCACTTACGCTGGCGAAAAAGTGCGCGGCGAACTGGTGATTTCGCAAGAGGGCATTGAAGGCGGCGCAATCTATGCGCTGTCCCGTATCATGCGCGATAGCCCCGGCGAAGAATTAATTCTCGATATGCGGCCCGATTTAACGGTCGAAGCTTTGGAAGCCAGATTGGCGCGCCCACGTGGCAAAGACAGTTTGTCGAACTACTTGCGGAAAATTGCTGGGCTTACCCCCGTTGGCATTTCGCTGCTGCGCGAAACCAACACAGAGCCCACTGCCGTAAATATCAAATCTGTTCCTATCACTATTCTGCGCCCGGCTGGCATTGCCCGCGCAATCTCTACGGCGGGCGGCGTGGTGCGCGAAGAAGTCGATTTGAACTTCATGCTGCGGAAAAAACCGGGCACGTTTATTTGTGGCGAAATGCTTGATTGGGAAGCGCCAACTGGTGGCTATCTTTTGCAAGCTTGCTTCTCGACTGGCGTTGCAGCAGCTCACGGGCTTCTTCACCGCATTGGAAAGTCCGCCCCGCCCACGCCATAATTGCAAGTCATTTTCCGTCTCGGGTCGGCGCCCTAGACGGAGAATATTTCATGCAGCGATTGCTCAATTATGCTGGCCTTGCTCTTTTGCTTTCATCCTTGCCTGCCCATGCTGACGTGACAGGCCATTGTGAAGCTTACGCCAAAGACTTCGCCAATACTTATGTTATCAATCGCGATGAGTGGCAAAAGCGCAATGACGAAGCACTGGCCGCTTGCCTCTTTCAATATGAGCCAACCAAGAGCGCACCGGCAAAACCAAAGCCAAAAATCGTGGCAGCTATTCCTGAAGCTAAAACAGAAAAACCTGATCCTCTCGTTAAGGGTACGCCGGAATGGAATGCCTATTGCGAAAAGAAATACGTGTCTTTTAAGGTGGAGACTGGAACTTACATCGGCCGCTCCGGCAAAGAACGCCCATGTTTAGTGACGGCGGAGTGAAACACCTATCCGCCCGCCAAAATAATCTCTGCCCCGCGCCAACCCACCATCATGCTCGGTGCATTTGTATTGCCTGCGATCAAACTTGGAAAAACGGACGCATCACACACCCGCAAATTTTGCACACCATGAACGCGTAAACTTGGATCTACAACGGAAGTAGCGGGGTCCGGCCCCATCCGGTTCGTGCACGACGGATGATAAACTGTGCCACTGCGCTGTTTAAAATCTTGAATCAAATCGGCATCAGAAATACAATCAGGACCGGGCCGTAATTCTTCCGCGATGAAATCGGCGAGCGGTTTTTGCGCTGCTATCGTGCGAATAAATTTTACCGCTTCCAGCATTTCGGTCACATCTTCCTCAGTTGAAAATGCGTTTGCTACGATACGCGGATGTTGCGTTGGATCTGGCGATTGAATTTCAATAAACCCGCGCCCATGCGGACGGCAATTTGAAAGCCCAATCGAAAATCCTGAAAATGGGTCTGGCGACAAAACCGGTCGCTCGCCCGCCCGCGGCAAGAGAGTTGAAAACGCTTGCATATAAAGCTGCATGTTAGGAAGTTTATGTTTTGACGAAGTGCAGAAAAATCCACCGCCTTGGTTTACACTCAAGCTCAAAGGACCAGTACGCAAAAGCAGATACTGTAGCCCAACCCGAAGCTTCCCCCACCACGGTCGCAAAACATCATTCAACGTTGGAACATTCATGCGGAAGGTATAATTAATCCCAACGTGGTCCTCTAAATTTTGCCCCACATTTGGATTATCAATCCGTAACGCAATGTTATTCCGCTTCAAAAGCTGAGCCGGACCAATTCCTGAAAGCTGCAAAAGTTGAACGGAATTGATTGCGCCACCACACAAAATAACTTCGCGCGCTGCTGATACCTGCTTGGTCTCGCCTTGATGCGAATATTCAACTCCCGTTGCCCGCAACCCATCAAATAAGACGCGCGTTACATTCGCATAGGTGATCACAGAGACATTTTTGCGCTTCATTGCTGGGCGTAAAAACGCCCGCGCGGCCGACATCCGTCTGCCATTTTTTGTGGTCAGCTGATACGCGCCAACCCCATTTTGTGTCGCTCCATTGAAGTCAGCATTGTAAGGCAGACCCGCCGCATTCGCTGCTGCAATGTAAGCCTTGTAAAGCGGATGAAATTGGTTTTCATTGCTGCTGATGTGAAGCGGGCCACCAACGCCACGATATTCGTTGCCGCCAGCCTGCGTGTCTTCCATGGCGCGGTAAGCTTTTAGAACATTGTTCCAACCCCAACCCGCATTGCCCTTAGCTTCCCATGCATCATAATCTTCGCGCGCGCCGCGAATATAGACCATGGCATTGATGGAGCTAGATCCACCGAGCAATTTCCCGCGTGGCCAATGATCGCGCTGATTATTCAATCCGGGATCAGGTTCCGCTGAATACATCCAGTTCACGGCTGGATCATAAAACGTCTTGCCATAGCCAAGCGGCATCTGAACATAAAATCGGCGGTCGCTTCCGCCAGCTTCAAGGACTAACACGCTATGCTTGCCATTGGCTGATAGCCGCTCAGCCAAAACACAGCCCGCCGCACCTGCGCCTACGATAATATAGTCAAAATTATTCAAGTTGCACCGTTTCAAAAATCTGGTGTCTTTCTGCCGCCCAAACAACTAACCAGCAAGAGGTGAATTTTTCTCGCATGTCGGTGAAATTCAAAAGCTTGCACATTTCTAAAAATTTGCCACCATATGCAAAAACTAAAATCAGGAAACAGGACATGAAATACGGATATATTGGCCTTGGAAATTTAGGTGGTCATATTGCGATGAGCTTGCTGCGCGCAGGTTTTGATGTGACCGTGAACGACATTGATAAGGCGTTGGGAGATCGGCATCTCGCGGCTGGTGCAAAGTGGGCAAATACGCCTGCTGAATTGGCGAGCTCTGTTGATTGCGTCATCACGTGTCTGCCGTCACCTGCGGTTTCCGAGAAGGTTATGGAACAGGTTCTGAAAGGTGCCAAGCCCGGGCTGCACTGGATCGAAAACTCAACACTTGGCCGCGACGATATTCAACGCTTGGCGGCACTGGCCGAAAGCAAAGGCTTAAAAGTTCTTGAAGCCCCGGTTACTGGTGGCGTGCATTTGGCGGCCCGTGGAGAAATCACCGTTTTGGTTGGCGGCGACATTGCAATGTTTGAATTGCATCGTCCAGCCCTCGAAGTAATCGGCAATAGGAGTTTTCATATGGGGCCAATTGGCTCTGCCGCTATCATCAAAGTTATCACGAACATGCTCGCTTTCATTCACCTCGTAGCGGACGCCGAAGCGCTGATGTTAGCAAAACGCGGTGGGCTTGATCTGGCGCAATCTTGGCAAGCGATAAAGGCAAGTTCCGGCACCAGCTTTGTGCACGAAACCGAAGGTCAGCTGATCTTAAATGGCAGTTATGATATTGCCTTCTCGATGGACCTTGCTCTCAAAGATTTGGGTTTTGCGATGAATTTTGGCAAAGAGTTCGGTGTTCCGTTAGACCTTGCGAGCCTCACCAATCAAACCTTCATGAAAGGCAAAGCGGCCTATGGTGGAGCAGCTCAATCCACCCAAATCGCCAAGCTTTTAGAGGATTTACTCGATACCGATTTACGTGCCGAGGGGTTCCCTGCGCGTTTGGAATAGAGTAGCTTGTCGAAATAGTTTTTGGGGGACTGAAATGATTACGAGAAGACAGGCATTGGCTTTGGCCGCAATAGGTATGGGAACGAATTCTGTTAGCGCGAATGAGGAAGAGACAGCGAAGGCTGCCGGCTTCCGCATGCCACTGGAATCAGACCCGCATTTGCGCACCTTCATGCAATGGCCAGCGATTTCTGAAATTTACGGCAGCAAAAAAGCGCTCACCGCTGTGCGAAGCCGGATAGCATTAATTGCCAATTCTATTGCAAAGTTTGAACCCGTGGTTTTGCTCGCGCGACCCGATCAATTCGAGTCAGCGCAAGCGTTGATTGGTCCAAATGTCGAGCTCTGGCCAATTGAAACCCAAGATCTCTGGTGCCGCGATTCTGGACCAACATTTGTGGTCAACGCAGCAGGAGAGCTGGCCACCAGCGAACTCAATTTCAACGGTTGGGGCAACAAACAGGAACATGAAGACGACGGTCGCATCGCCAAGCGCGTGTCTGAAAAACTCGGCATGCGAATATTTGAAAGTGGTGTGGTTGGTGAAGGCGGTGGCGTGGAAACCGACGGTGCGGGCACTTTATTTGCGCATGAAAGCTCGTGGGTAAATCCTAACCGCAACAAAGCAGACCGTGATGTTATTGAGCGTAAACTCCTCGATGCGCTCGGAGCCGAAAAGATGATTTGGGCGCCCGGTGTAATGGGTGCTGATATAACCGACTATCATATCGACGCTCTTGCCCGTTACATCAGGCCGGGTGTTGTTATGATTCAATTGCCAGATAAGGTCACCGATGAAGATCCCTGGTCAGCCTCTGCCTATGAAACCTATGAGGTTCTCAAAAAAGCAACTGATGCGAATGGCAAGAAATTAGACATCGTCGTCCTGCCAGACCCTAAAAACATCCGCTCTGAAAAAGAAGATTTTGTCTCGTGCTATGCTAATTATTACGTTTGCAACGGCGCTGTGATCGGCGCGGAATTTGGTGATGATGTTGCCGATGAAAAGGCGCGTAGCACTTTGCAACAGCTTTATCCCGGTCGTAAAATCATCAACATTGATGTGGACCCAATTGGCGAAGCTGGCGGCGGCATTCATTGTTCGACCCAACAGCAGCCGCTTGGAAAGTCTTAAAAATATGCTTGCTTGGTTAGAAAAACATAGTTCAGCAGTGCAAGCGCTCGCTGGCATCTTAACTTTGTTAATTGCTATCGCGGCATTAGTTGGTGTGAAATATCAAATTGATGCGTCTTATGACACACAACGCTAGCAGTCCGCCCGCGATGTTTACCGCGAGTTTTTAAACGTCTCAATCAGCAATCCTGATTTTGCCCAGCCCGATTATTGCGGATTGTCTGCCAGTCCGAAGCGGGCATCATACGAATCTTACGTGGATTATCTTTTTTACGCTGCAGAACAATCGCTTGAAATGGATCCGAAATTGCGTTCCGTTTTCGATAGCCATTTGGAACCCCATGCAACTTATCTTTGTTCAGCTGAAGGACCAAGTGACTACGAGGGGTTAACGAAAACTATGCTAGAAGAGTTCAAAACGGCCAACTGCGCTGGCGCAAAAGCCTGTTAAATCCGCGCGCGATAAAACGTTTTCAATTCGATCAAATCAAGCTAAGTTCTTAAACGGGGCTTACCTCAGGAGTTTCTGACATGAAAAGATTTTTATCACTCTTCCTTTCCGGCGCACTCGGCTTTGCAATGCTGACCAGCACGGCGTCGATCAGCGAAGCAAAAATGACCAAGTCACAGAAGTGCAAAATTTACGCAAAAAAAGAAGTTGATCGCATGGTCAATCGCAGCGTGGGTACAGGCCTTGTTGTTGGCGCAGGATCAGGTTTGATATTGGGTTCGATCCTCGGCAATAAGAAATCTGCTGTGCGTGGCGCCGCTATCGGTGGCGTTGGTGGTGTTCTCGCTGGCGCAGTTATCGGCACTGAAAAACGTAAGAGGGTTTACAACGCCGCTTACGCCGATTGCATGGATTACTGACATAATAAAGCTGGCGGCAATGTTTGAGATAACTTACGCAAACCTGCCGCCAATTTTGTTTCATTCGGCGACGCCTGCGTCGTCGCCAGCGCCAACAATGATAGCGGCGAACAACGTCCTTGGAAAATCGATCGGACTTGCTGGCGATTGGCTAGGTTCGCTAGATGCCCTTGCCGCACTTTCCGGCAATGCAATCCTTCCGCAATCCAATCCTATCGCTATGGCTTATTCCGGGCATCAGTTCGGCGGCTGGAACCCAAGCCTTGGGGACGGTCGCGCCATATTGATTGGTGAAGTCGTAGGGCCAGACGGCGTCCGCCGCGATCTTCATTTGAAAGGGGCAGGGCGCACAGCTTATTCCCGCGGCGGTGACGGCAAGGCATCCCTTGGTGCCATGCTCCGTGAATACATCGTGAGCGAAGCAATGCACGCACTTGGCATTCCCACAACGCGCTCATTGGCTGTTGTGGCAACTGGTGAAATGATTATGCGCGATGGCTATCAACCCGGCGCAATTCTCACCCGCGTTGCCAAAAGCCATGTCCGCGTCGGTACGTTTCAATATCTGTCTGCGCGCGGTGAAGATGACGCGATGCGCCAACTCGCCGATTATGAAATCGCGCGAAATTTTCCCGGCGCACCAGTTGGACCCGAGCGATACTTATGGTTTTTGGCCCAAGTCATCGCCCGGCAAGCAACGCTCATTGCCAAATGGATGTCGGTTGGTTTTATCCACGGTGTGATGAACACTGATAACATGTCGGTGTGTGGCGAAACTATCGACTATGGCCCATGCGCCTTTATGGACCAATTTCATCCCAAAAAAACCTTCAGCTCCATTGATCAAAACGGTCGCTATGCTTGGGATCAGCAGCCGGTTATTGCACTTTGGAACCTCACCCGTCTTGCCGAAGCAATGTTGCCATTGTTCGCTGAAGACCGCGCAGCAGCCATTGAATTGGCACAAAAAGAGCTCCAAGAATTTATGCCCGCATTTGAGAAAAATTTTGAAGCGCTGATGGCAAAAAAACTAGGCCTTATGACCCCGCAGGAAGGCGAAGCCCAATTCATTGCAGCAACTTTCCAACATATGATGGAAACTTCCGCTGATTACACATTGTTCTTTTCAAGCCTAAACACGGGTGAAGTATCGCCCAGTACTTGGCGCGATGATTGGCATCAGCGGTTAGAAAAAGACGGTGGTCAAACTAAGCGCGAAGCCACAATGCGCGCCGCAAACCCAACCTATATTCCGCGCAATCACCGCGTTGAAGAAGCCATCGCTGCGGCCAACACCGGAGACTTCGCACCCCTCAACCGTCTTGTGAGCGTAATCGCGGATCCCTTTGATCCGAATCCAAAAAATGCTGATTTCACAAACCCACCAACGCCCGAACAAGAGGTTCAAGAAACCTTCTGTGGCACTTGACTTTTCAGCATGTTTGGTCGCTGCCGACTAATTTTTTCCGCGCAAAATTATAGCCAAAATCGCACTGATACTTTTTCTCGCTTGTGAAATAACAGCGCAATCCTTTGCCGTCATATTTCACTTTCCCTTCAGTGCAAGGTTCAGGCTGCGGCTTGCTTGCCATATTATCGTAAATCGCTTTTGCGCCAGCGCCGGAAATTTCAATGTTGATTTGGCATTCGGCAGTCACTGCACCCTTTTTGCAATTCTCTGCATTAAGATAAATGAAGCCCGTTAGCGCAACATCCTCTTCCGCAGTGGCAATTGTTCCAGAGGCTAAAATAAGCATCGTACTTACGAGGAGAAGATTTTTCATGTCTGAACCTTTTGCTAGCCAGATGAAATGTTACGCTTCAATGCCAAAAATTAAAAGTACCGCGTAATCTTCTTTATCACATCCGCCGACCATCGGCATTGGTGCGGCTTGCCCGATTGGAAATTCACTTTGCAAAACTGTCGTTGGCAAACATGCAGCATTTTCGCGCGGCTTGTAGCGGGCCGCACGACAGCGCAAATGTGTGACATCATAAATTGTTGCGTTATCAGAAAGCTCCCAGTTTTGCGCACCCTTCGCATCGGCTGCCGAGACAGCAAGAATAGCGCGTGCACTGCGCCCGCCGGTCACCAAATATCGGCCAGGCTTCATACCAAAAACGGGCGGCTCCATGAGCAATCCGTTCTCGTCTAGCCACCAATCGCTCGCTTCATATTTCCAACCCGCCGGGGCAACACCACCATTCGCAACCAACTGCTCATAGTTCTTCAAACGAACGCCGCGCGGCCCTGGGTCTAACTCCCAATGCCCCCAAGTTTCTGCGCCAGTGCCGCTCTTGGCGTCTGGTCCAGCCAAGGTCGCAATATATTGGGTGGCAACAGGTTTGAAAGTGGACTGCGCAAAAACGAGCGATGGTGCGGTGGCGATAAACGGCAATGACGAGATGCCCTTAATAAACTGCCGACGGGAATGAAGATTCATAACCATTTCAAAAACCCTTTTAGGAACAATGGAAATTTTACGTCTCTAAACCTATAACGGATTGAAGCAATAAAAAAGGCCAGAATTTCTTCTGGCCTTCCTTCGTTGGTGCACCGCTCTTAGCAGCTATAATACATATCAAACTCAACCGGATGCGGCGTCATGCGGTAGCGGTCTTGTTCTTCTTGTTTCAGCTCGATGTAGCTTTCGATTTGATCTTTGCTGAACACGCCGCCCTTGGTCAGGAAGTCGTGATCGGCGGCGAGTGAGTCCAAAGCTTCTTGCAATGAGCCGCACACGGTTGGAACTTTTGCAAGCTCGGCTGGTGGCAGATCGTATAGGTTCTTATCCATGGCTGGACCCGGATGGATCTTGTTCAACACGCCATCAAGGCCCGCCATGATAATGGCTGAGAAGCACAAGTATGGATTTGCCGTTGGATCCGGGAAGCGTACTTCAACGCGCTTGGCTTTTGGATTTGATGTGAACGGAATGCGGCAAGAAGCTGAGCGATTGCGCGACGAATAAGCAAGCAGCACCGGCGCTTCATAACCCGGCACCAAACGCTTATAGGAGTTGGTGGATGGGTTGGTGAATGCGTTCAAAGCCTTGGCATGCTTGATGACGCCGCCGATGAAGAACAAGCACATTTCCGAAAGATCAGCATACTGATTACCAGCCATCATGGGCTTCCCATCTTTCCAGATCGAAAAGTGGCAATGCATACCAGAACCATTATCGCCCATCACTGGCTTTGGCATGAAGGTTGCTGTCTTGCCGTAAGCATGCGCCACGTTATGGATCACATATTTGTAAATTTGCATGTGGTCCGCAGCGATGGTCAGCGGCTGATACTTCGTTCCGAGTTCATGCTGCGAGGAGGCGACCTCATGGTGATGCTTTTCAACAGCAAGACCCATTTCGCCCATCACGGTCAGCATTTCGCCGCGCATGTCTTGCGCTGAATCCATGGGGTTCATGGGGAAGTATCCGCCCTTGATGCGCATACGATGCCCCATGTTGCCTTGCTCATAATCGCGGTTCGAGTTGATGGGCAATTCAACGCCATCAAGCTTGAAACCGGTGTTGTATGGCGAGGTTGAGAATTTCACATCGTCGAAAATAAAGAATTCAGCTTCTGGTCCAACGAACACTGTGTCGCCGAGCTTGGTGGACTTCAAATAAGCTTCGGTGCGCTTGGCAATCATGCGGGGGTCGCGGCCATAGCCTTCGCCTGTGCCCGGATCGATGATGTCGCAGAACACGGCCATAGTGGTTTGCGCGTAGAACGGGTCCATGTGAACCGACGCCGCATCGGGCATCAAAATCATGTCCGACTCGTTGATTGCCTTCCAGCCCGCAATTGATGAGCCGTCAAACATCAAGCCTTCTTCCCAAGCATCGGCATGCATTTGGGAAACATCCATTGTCAAATGTTGCATCTTGCCGCGCGGATCAGTGAAGCGCAGGTCAACAAATTTTACATCCTTATCCTTGATCATTTGCAAGGCGGCGGCGATGTCACTATTCAATTTTGCCATGGGTCATTTTCCTCTGCTTGGCGTCTATAAAACGATTAAATATTAAAGCGCTTCCGTGCCGGATTCACCGGTGCGGATGCGGATGGCTTGTTCAACGGTGGAGATAAAAATCTTGCCATCGCCGATGCGGCCAGTTCGAGCGGCGTTTTGAATGGCTTCGACCGCGCGGTCAACCAATTCATCAGC
>JAYUOP010000158.1:0-3315 GCA_043760745.1 Hyphomicrobiales bacterium | reverse complement strand
GCCAAACCTCCATGCCGGCTGCCTTTGCTGCAAGAATGCCCATTTCACTATCTTCGATGACGAGACAGTTTTGCGGAGCAACATTCATTTTTTCTGCTGCGTAAAAGCATAAGTCCGGCGCTGGCTTACCATTTGTCACTTCCGACGCTGTGAACTTATTGTTGGCGAACTGATCGCTCAAACCTGCGACGCGCAAGGAGAGCGCCAAACGTTTCGGACTGCTTCCTGTTGCGACACAATAAGGAATTTTCAGCGCAGAAATCAAATCATGTATGCCAGCCATCGGTCGTAAATTTTTATTGAGTTCCACAAACAACCTTTCTCGATAGTTGCTCTCGAAATCGTCTGGCAGATCAAAATTCAAAACTGCTTTAGCACGCGATTTTCCGTTGATAAAACTGCGGCCCAAAAAAACATCGCGGAACATTTCGTCTGAGAGTGGCATGCCCTGCTCGGCCATCATGATTTTTAAAACGCCTGCACTTAGCATTTCGCTGTCAACCAATACGCCGTCGCAGTCAAAAATGACGGCGGAGAATTTGGAATTGTCGACTTGTGAAACCATAATCTTGGTGTTGCTTCAAAACTGACTATCCTTCAATAGATTATTTTTACGAGAGTTAAATTTATGACGATTTTGATTTTGGGGAAAAATGGGCAGTTGGGCACTGCACTTGTTCAGGCGCTGGACGGGATAACGCCTATTGTGGCGCTCGACCGCGATGGCCCGGGCGATCTATCAAAGCCTGACGCATTGTGCGCCTATATTCGCGAGTTACAGCCAAAAGCGATCATCAATGCTGCGGCTTACACAGCGGTAGATAAGGCCGAAGATGAACCAGAACAGGCGTTTTTGATCAATGGCGACGCGCCAGCGGCGCTGGCTTTGGAGGCTAAAAAACTCGATGCTTTGCTCATCCATTATTCGAGTGACTATGTGTATGCTGGTTCGGGCGTTCAGCCTTGGAGCGAAAGCGATCCGACAACGCCAGCCAATACTTATGGCAAATCTAAATTGGCCGGTGATGTTGCTGTCACGAATTCGGGTTGTCGGCACTTTGTGTTTCGCACCAGTTGGGTGTTTTCTGCGCATGGCCAGAATTTCTTAAAAACCATATTGCGACTTGCGCAAGAACGAGATGAGTTGCGCATTGTTGATGATCAAATTGGTGCGCCAACCAGTGTTGATTTGATAAAAACGGTGACGATGAAAGCTCTGCACATGAAAGCGCCTTATGGCGTTTACAATTTGGCTCCGGCGGGATTTGTTTCGTTTTATGACTATGGTTGCTACATCGTAGAGGTCGCGCGGCGCTTGGGCGCTGACATCAAAGTAAAAACAATCGTGCCAGTGCCCTCCACCGACTATGCTATGAAAGCGGAGCGGCCATTGAACTCTCGATTAAACACGACAAAACTAACCCAAGCGTTTGGAATAGCCATGCCTGATTGGCGAGTTGACGTAGAAAAAGCTTTGTCTGATTTACTTAAATGAAGAATGCGATACTAAAATTTGCATACTCTTTGTTAGGCAAATCTCCTGCGAAAAAGCGCCTTATAAAAAAGTACAGTGATGAGCTTGCCGTTTTTTTAGTTGGGCCAGAGAAAATTATTTTTCCACCGATTCAGAATCCAAAAATTTCTGTTCTCATTCCGGTGTGGAATAGCGCTTATCATACGCTTCGTTGCTTGCAATCTCTTGCGGCTGACAAAAGTTGTTCGCTTGAAGTGATTGTGTTTAACAACGCCAGCACGGACCAAACGAAAGAGTTACTGGATCGTTGTGAGAACATCATAGTTATCAATAGTCCCATTAATCTTGGATTTGTGGGGGCTACAAACGGCGCAGCAGCAGTGGCAACTGGCCAATTGGTATTGATGATGAACAATGACATCACCATTGCCAGTGGGACATTGAATGACGCGGCTGAATTGTTTGCTTCCGAAGACGATGTTGGTGCAGTTGGAGCATTGCTAAAATTGGCAACGGGCCGCGTGCAAGAAGCGGGTGCTATTATCTACCGCGATGGAACTACAAATGGATTCTTACGCCACCGCAAACATGCGCCAGCCGAGGGCATGTTCGTGCGTGATGTTGATTATTGTTCGGGTGCATTTTTACTTTTAGACCGTGAGAAATTTATAAACATCGGCGGGTTGGATGAAGTGTTTGCGCCGGGATACTATGAAGAAACAGATTTGTGCATGCGTATTCGTTCGCTGGGCAACAGAGTTGTTTATACGCCGGAGTTGGTATTATCGCATTTTGAGTTTGGCAGCTTTGCTTCGGGTGCTGCATTTGAACGGATGGAGCGCAACCGCAAGATTTTTGTTGATCGGTGGAAGCGGGAAATTGAAGAAGGTAAATTTTGTGGGCGTTTGAGCTCGAGCTTTGCGGCCAGTCGGCGGTTGGTACGGAAACCCCGGGTGTTGTTGATTTTGGAAAACCTTGAGAGTGAACCTGCGCGTGAGGCCATTCGACGTTTGGTGCAGCAGCATTGGCAGGTCAGTTTGTTTGTGAAGGGTTTGAAGACTGTGGATTGGCCCAAGTTTTATGGGGAATATTCCGCGAAGGTTGAGTTTATCCCTGATCAAGGCCTGAGGTATTTGAAGAAATCCCGAGCCAAATACTTCAATGCGATTTTGTCTTCTGATTATAAGACCGTTGCGCAATTGCAGCCGACTATCATAGACGAGTTGCTGTCAGCTGATTTAATGGTTTCTCTAACAAGCGTTCAGAAAGCTTTGAAGCTTTAAGTTTAGCTCACCTTCCGGCGTTTGTTTTGACGTTGCTGGTCAATCACCACAGCGGCAACAATAATGATGCCTTTGACGATTTCTTGGTAGTAGGCACCAACTTGCAGAAACGTGAAACCAGATGTCACTACACCTAGAATAATCGTACCGATAAATGTTCCTGTGATGCGGCCAACACCGCCTGCCAGCGAAGTGCCGCCAATCACACAAGATGCAATGGCATCGAGTTCATAGCCTACTCCCATGCCGGGTTGGGCCGACTCGGCGCGTGCTGCGGTCATCACAGCTGCAAGGCCAGAGAGCAGGCCAGCGACGGTATAAACCTTGATCAAGTGGTTGCCGATATTGATGCCGGAAACGCGCGCTGCTTGTGGGTTAGCACCAATAGCATATGTGAATTTTCCGTAGCGCGTATAAGTGAGCAGAATGTGGAAGATCACAGCCACAATCAAAAAGACAATCACAGGCCTCGGTACTGGAAAGCCCATGACTGGAAAACTGTGGCCGAACAAACTGAAACTATCGGTTAGTAGGGCCACAGGTTGGCCAAGCGTGTAC
>JAYUOP010000157.1:0-23776 GCA_043760745.1 Hyphomicrobiales bacterium | reverse complement strand
GTTCAGAACTCTCGCTTCGGAATGCCAGACATGCGAGATCAAAGGCCAGTTTTTGTTGCATCAAATCAAATCGTTCTGGTTGAACCCGAGCATCTTCCCAGTTCACAGCGAGATCAAGCAAAACAAATGCACCGACGGCAGCGGCAGAGCCCCGCAACGTGTGGGCCATAAAAATCCACTCTTGTGGCGTAAGGACTTGGTTTAGCCGGGCAGACACTTCGTGTAGTTGAGCCATAAACAATCCAACGATTTCACGCTCCAACATGGCGTCGCCCATCGTATAGGTCGAAAAATGCTTGCGATCAAAGATTGGACGATATGGAGTAGCTTCTACTTCATCGTCAAACCGCAATCTTGCCATACTGGACATCGCTAAATTCCCTCCAAAACCTTGTGGCCAATATGACACACCAGCCATTGCGTTCCGGTGAAAATAGATAGTGAACAGAGAATTTCTCGAATCGATTCAATTTGATCCACAATTTTAACCAAAACTTTAAGTAACTTTTCCGGGATGCCGCATTTTAGGTTAATATCGGTATTGAAGAGTCTCTGGGCGAGCAACAGGCCCATGTTAGCGAAGGTTGTGGCCTAAGCTAACATGTGTTCACCCAAAGTATTCAAAAACCTGCATTGCGGCGGTAAACGCGGCAAACGGGTATGTGTGTAAAGGGTGCGAGTAATGGCAAATAACGTTTTTGATTCACGGCGCAAAGATCGTGGGACCGCTGAAATTCCTTCGGAAATTCGCAGTCCAGCGCTGGACCAAGCCCAGGTTCGCGGCCGCCCTGCCAATGAAAATGATCGTGCCACCGCTATTTTAATGGCTAAGCTCAAGCGCGAACCAGCGCTTGATCCCATCATCGCCGCTTTTGTTCTGGCCTGTGTTTGGATCGCCGGCAGCTTCATGGTGTTCTCGCCGCAATTCTTTGGACCAACAGGACTTCTCCAAGGACAGATGCGCCCCGAAAACATGACTGCAATTGCTACTTTGCTTTTGCCAATTTTTGTTATCTTCACGATGGCTTATATTTTTTGGCGCGCCCAACAATTG
Organism: Hyphomicrobiales bacterium; assembly: GCA_043760745.1. GTDB lineage: Bacteria > Pseudomonadota > Alphaproteobacteria > Rhizobiales > Aestuariivirgaceae > Aestuariivirga. Next base: position 22,722 of record JAYUOP010000157.1, on the reverse strand, counting down.
CGTCAAGTATCAGAAGTTCTCATGCAATCCGCAATGCGCCTGATGCGCCCGCAAGACATTGCCACCGATGGTATTTTGTCAATCGCGCAAACCGTTCGCGCCGAAGTTGATCTCTTGGTTGGCGGCGTTGAGCATGCCGTTCAGCGTGCCACGGTCTTAGAAGAAATCGTTCACAAGGAAATTTCAGCAATTGAGCGGGCTTTTGGCGGCAATGAAGACCGCATTCGCAGTCTGGTGAATGGCCTTGAAGCACAGCGCGCCGCATTGCATCAAACCAGCTTAGTGGTTGGCAATGAAGTCACACCGCTTTTCAGTCGCTTAGAAAGCAATACGCTCAACCTCGATCAGATTGTGAACACTGCTCAAAATACGCTCGCAAAGTTAGAGTCCGGATTGAAAAACTCGACCAATGAATTAGCCCGTACGATTGACGACGTTTCTCAACGAGCTGCTATGGCGGGTGCCGATATTGGCCAACAAACCGAGCGCATGTCCGGCATGTTGGTTGGAGAGCTGCGGACCTTTTCGACCCATTTGCAAGATCAGATCCAAATGCTTGATCATGCGGCTGGTCAATTGTCATCAGGATCTGTGAATTTTGGTCGGACAATTGAATCAATGGAATCCAACGTCTCGCAACTCATGCGTCAAGGTGTTGATCAAATTACCGGTGCCAATAATGAGTTGACGCGGGCTATGGAGTTTGCGTCCACAAATACAGCTGCTCAAATCCGCAATGCCGCAAGCGAAGCCAGCAAGATGGTTGGCGAAACCGGCGAAAGCCTGACTTATCATATGAAAAATACCGCAATAGATGTGGCAAATCAAATGGCTGGTGCAAACATCGAATTGACCCGCGCCTTAGAATCCGCGTCAACAAATTCTGCCATTCTTATTCGTGATGCTGCAGCAGAAGCCAGCAAATTGGTGGGCGAGTCCGGCGATAGCATGTCCTATCATTTGAAAACTACGGCCGTAGATATGGCTAATCAAATTGAGCGTAACGGCTTGGACGCTGTTCAATTGCTGACCCAAAATCAATCTGCCATCACCCAATCGATGCAAAATATGGCTGGCGATTTCTTAGGCAAAGTTACAATTTCTCGCCAAGAGTTGGAAAGCTATCTCAGCCAAGCGACAACCCAAATTGCCGGCAACATTGATGCCGTTACCGGTCAATTCAATGACCGTTTGAGCACCACAAGCACGCAATTTATTGCAGGCCTTGATCAAACCTCTAACTACCTCCTGACCCAGCTTTCTACTTCTGGAGCAGGTCTCGCTGGCGTCGTAGAAGAGACTACTAACCGTCTCTTTGCCGAAGTTGGATCAACAGCCAACCAACTCACGATCAAGCTGGACGAGACTGCTACTATTCTCCTCAGCCGGATGGATAATCACTCGAGTGGCATGGTGGAACGCGTCGAAAACACTGCCGAAAAAATCTACAATGCGTTTGCTGCCAAAGCCGAAGGCTTGGGCGAAACCATGGAAAACACATCTTCGCGGGTTTACACTACGATTGAGCGTCAATCGGCTGGCCTCACCGACAAATTGGATGAAACTGCTGCCCGCTTCCAAATGGCCTTCCAAGACAGTTCAGGCAAAGTTTTGACCGGCATGGAAACCAGCGCGCAATCACTGGCTTCATTGATTGACAATACTTATGCCAGTTCGTCTGCAAGATTAGATGAGACTGCAAATCAAGTTGCGATCAACTTGCAATCAAATTCAACACACTTTGTAACGCAGCTTGAAAACACATTCGGCGCATCAGCTGCAAAACTGGATGAATCAGCAAGTTTGATTACGAATGGGCTGCAAAGCAATATGAACCGATATCTCGGACAGATCGAAACGTCTTATGAAGTTTCAAGCGCGAAACTGGACGAAACAGCCAGTTTGATTACGAATGGTTTGCAAAGCAATGTGAACCGTTATCTCGGCCAGATTGAAACGTCTTATGAAATTTCAACCGCAAAACTTGATGAAACAGCTCATCAAGTCGGCATTGGTTTGCAAAATAACGCGACCCGCTTTATTAGCCAAATGGAGAATTTCTACGGCGCATCCAATGCCAAGTTGGACGAAACCACAGATCGCTTCCAGCATGTTTTGGGAGATACAACTGCCCAATTAGCCAACCGTATTGATAGCTCGAGCGAGCAGCTTTACACGCACCTCAATGCCTCAGTTTCTGCCGCCAATAGCAAGCTTACCGAAACCGCAAGCCTCATCGGTGGCCAATTGAACAATACGTCTTCAAACGTATCGCAACAGTTGCAAGTTCTAGGATCCAACATCAATGATCTTTTAGTATCAACGTCAGGCACCATTGCTGTTCATTTGAAGGAAACTTCTGATATTGTTAGCCGTCAGATGCAAGATTCTGGCCTTGCACTGGCGCAAAACATCGAAGGAACCGGCGGTCTTATCACTGATCGCTTGATCAATATCTCAGGCGAATTCACCCAGAAATTGGGGACAGCACAAGACGGTCTTTATTCGATGCTGGATAGTTCAACCCGCGACATGACGGTCAAGTTAGAAGAAACCACGGCACAGCTCGCGAGCCGTATTGAACTTTCAACTTCAGCCATAAATACCGATCTCGACAAGACTTCAAAGCGCATCTTTAGCCGCTTAGACGAAACGGCTGAGCATTTCTCTGGCCAGCTTGAAGATTCTGCAAACCGCGTTTACGATCATATCAACCTGACCGCAGGCGATGTGACCGAGCGGGTTGCAACAGTCACCGAGCAGCTCACCAAGCAACTGGATTCATCGTCTACCCAACTCGATACATTGCTCACGACGACAGGCACCCGCATTGGTGGCCAATTGGAGCAGGCTACAACCGAGCTTTCAGCCCTGTTCAACGCCAATACCAAAATGATGACCGAGCAATTGGATCAAACATCATCATCTGTCACCAACGCATTCGCCGACACCGCAGTGCGCGTAACCCAACAGGTTACGGCTGCAAACACCGCAATGACCCAACGCTTGCAAGATACTTCCAATGAAGTTGCCGATCAGCTTGATAACGCTGGCAACATTATGTTCAGTCGCATCGACTCTACTGCTCGTGAACTCGGCGAGCGTTTTGACACTGCAACTGGCTTGCTTGAAAAAGTAACCGGCGACATCTCCGGTCGCCTCGCTGGAACAGGCGCTAAATTTGCAGAAATGCTTGATAGTGCTTCCAGCCAAATGTTAACCGATTTGGGTAAAGCCAGCGAAGCCTTCTCCGAAGGCTTGGGCCAAACCACAATGGAAATCAGTGGCCGCTTTGAACAAGAAACCGGTCTCTTGGTTGGCCGCATTGACCGCGCTGTAGAGCAACTTGACAGCGCCGCTGTCGGCACCGGTTCTAAGCTTGACGATGCGCAGCGCAAATTCGGCAAGCACGTCGAAACTGCAAATACTTATCTTTCCGATCAACTTTCAACAGCGGCAAGCGAACTCGATGAACGCTTAGAAAGTATCTCTATGCAGTTGACCGGCAAGCTGGAAATGACTGGTAGCCGCATCTCTGATCGCTTGGATGATGTTTCCGGCCTCGTTGAAAAATCGATCGATAAATTCAACGATGAAATGGAAGGCATGCTTGGCAGCCGCAAGGATGCGCTTGATAAGTTGATCAATGATGCCAACCGCAGGGCGTCCGAAGTTGATGCCGTCATGACGAGCTACATGAACTTGATCGAAGAGTCCTTAGCTTCCGCTGAAGCCCGCTCCAGAGATATCAGCCGTGTGGTGTCAGAACAAACCGCCGCTGCTGTCACGAACCTTGATCAAGAAATTAGAAAACTGGAAGTAAGTTCTGGCGGTCAAATTAATCAAGCATCTCGCGTTCTGCGTGAGCAGCATGAGCGAGCGATGGCCAGCATGAATGAGATGCTGTCTTCTACAGCCAGTGACTTCCAGCAAACTGCGCAAGACATGCGCATCACCGCTCAGCATGTGGTCAAAGACATTGACGCCACTCGCACCGAGTTGAAACGCGCTATTCTAGAACTTCCGGAAGAAACCCGGACCAACGCTGATGCAATGCGCCGCGTTGTAGCCGATCAGATTGCTGCCCTCAACGCTCTTGCTGATGTCGTGAAACGCCAAAACGGCAACATGGATTTCTCCGGTCCGGGCTTTATGACGAGGTCACCGCCGGGAAAATCTGAGGGCACCTCGTTCTCCGCTCCAACTTTTGGAACGATGAGTGCCCAGACAAATGACACGGAGCGGTATGATGCAAAGCCTGCGTCAAGCCGTAACCGCAGCCTAGGTGACATCTCGCGCGATTTGCAACAACGCATCGCACAGGATTCGCCGCCGCCGCTGCCACCGAAGAAACTACCCCCTGCCCGCAGCGCAAACCAAGCACCACGGGAAATGGACACGATTACTTTGAAACTCAATGCCGCCGCCCGTGATTTGGTTGAAGCAATCGATGGCACATTGCCAAAAGACTTGGAAAAGGCTTACGCTGGTTCTGAAAAACATGCCTACACGCACAGGCTGTTTGAAGGGCGCGGTAAGAAGCTGCAAAAGACTATTGCGACCCGGTATGACACCGAACGCTTGGTTAGAGCCCGCGTTGACGCCTACATTCGGTTGTTTGAACGCATGATGGATATGCTTTCAAGCCAACCAATGGGCGAAGCTTTGAGCGAAGCGGCATTGGCATCTGAGTCTGGAAAAATCTACGTCATGCTGGCGCAAGCCTCAGGGCAGCTGGATGCGTAAACTGACAATTGCCCATGAATCATGGCCAATTGCTGGAACCTTCACGATCTCCCGTGGTAGCAAAACCGCGGCGGACGTGGTGGTGGTCACGGTCCAAGATGGTGACCATATCGGGCGTGGTGAAGGTGTTCCTTATCCACGCTACAACGAAACGATACCAGATGCCATTGCGGCCTTAGAAACCGCCCGCCATGCCATCGAAGCCGGAGCAGATCGCCAAGTCTTAGCAAAGCTTGTGGCTCCCCATGCCGCGCGCAATGCCTTAGATTGCGCATTATGGGATTTGGAAGCCAAGCAAAGCGGGAAGCCGGTCTGGCAATTGGCCGAACTAGCGATGCCACACACCATTGTGACGGCCTACACATTAAGCCTTGGAACTGTTGATGCGATGGCTGAAGCAGCACGCGCGGCGAACGAGCGACCATTACTTAAAATCAAACTCGGCCAAGCGGGTGACGCCGAAAGACTTCGCGCTATTCGTAAAGCTGCCCCCAAGAGCCGATTGATTGTCGATGCGAATGAAGGTTGGGGACCAGAAATTCTTTCCACAATGCTACAGGTCTGCGCTGAAGTTGGCGTTGAACTTGTTGAGCAACCCCTGCCCGCAGGAAATGATGAAGCACTTCGCAACTTGCCGCGCGATACAATTATCTGCGCTGATGAAAGTGCCCATGATAGCAAAAGCCTGGCACAGCTCATTGGCAAATATGATGCCGTGAATATCAAGCTCGACAAAACGGGTGGACTCACAGAAGCATTGGCCATGGCCCGCGCGGCTGAAAATCTTGGCCTTAAAATTATGGCTGGTTGCATGGTGGGAACTTCGCTTGCCATGGCTCCCGCAATGCTACTTGCGTCATTCGCACAAGTGATCGATCTTGATGGGCCTTTGCTACTGGCACGCGACCGCAATCCCGGCATTGCCTTCGACGGCAGTCTTATGACGCCAGCACCCGCAGCGCTCTGGGGTTAAGTCGTAACAACACTAGAGCAAATCCAAACGACAGCAACGAAATGCCTGCCATCGCATAGTAAGCTTTACTGCCCAAATTCACATAAAGCGGTCCAGAAGACCACGCTACAGCTGCCATAAACACGCCGCCAGAAATGGCAGAATAAAGTCCCTGGGTGGTATTGCGTAATGAGGGAGGCACCGTTAGCCGCATGTAATGCATCGTGCCAAGGTGGGTCATGGCGAAAGACACAGCATGCAAAACCTGCACGCTTGCTGTGGCATAGAACGGCATTTCATGCGCCATCAGCACCCATCGCAGAATTGCCCCACTGGTTCCCATGCAAATTAAAAGCACGGGGCCGAACCGATTAACAACAATGTTTGAAAACGCGAATAGACTTACTTCGGCAATTACGCCAACAGTCCAAAAAATACCAATATCCGTTTCATTATAACTTTGCGCGTGCCAGTTGACGGACGCAAAAGTGTAAAGAAAGCCGTGGCTTGATTGCGCCAAGCAAGCAGCAGCAAGGAAAATTGCAAACCCAGGTTTTGCAACCAGTTTCCACACAGCAGAAACGGAATGCGCGACATGGTCCTCTTTCAAATGTGACGATTGCCCAAGGTCCACAGGCAACAAAAAACTAACCCCTGCTGCGACCAACTGTGCGCAAGCCATTATCCCGACCGCAGCGTCAGCTTGTAAAAATGGCAGGAGCAACCCACCACCCAAACTTCCTGTCAAGAAGCTGAGAGAGGCCCACAAGCGAATGCGACCGTAATCCAATCCATGTGCGGCGCTGCCATCAACGCTGAAACTTTCAACCAAAGGAAATACGGGCGCAAAAGCCAAAGCCGCCACGATGCACATGACAAAAATCGCAGCAAAACTGCTCATGAAATACAAAGTAGCGTAAGCAAAGAACGCCACAATATTGCAGCCAATAATAATGTTACGCCGGTTTTGATATTTATCCGCCAGAAATGCCGCCAGTGGCGTGGCCACCAGCCGACTTGCCATCATCACAGCAAGCACCGCTGCAATCTGGCTGAAGTTCAATCCTTTGGCTGAAAGCCAAAGTGGAAGAAAAGGCAATTGCACACCGCTGCTGATAAAAACCAAGGCATTAAAAAAGGAGAATCGTGTGGCAAAGCTTTGGGGGGTCATGATTGTTTAGCCGCATAAACCAAACCTTCACCATTTTCTACGATAAATCAGGCATGGAGACCTGCCTGTTGCGCAGGGGTGTGTGGAGTAACGCGTAATGTCGATGAATGCCTTGGTTTTAGAAAACTATGACGATCTGTTAATGGCCGTCAAAGAAACGCCGCGGGGTCGGGCATTTCTAGATGAGTTTACCCAACGCACGCGCCGCAATGAAACCCAAGTGGTTTTGACTGCAATTCAAAAAATTGAAACAGTCATCGCTGAAGTCGGTCACTCCGCTCAATTTTCTCCAGCATTAAACGATGCGCGGCAGTCCATCTCGTCTATTCGCAAAGAAATCGCAAACCTTGCTGATGCAGGTAATGCGCCCGGGATTTCCTTGGGTGATCGCATTGCCGCTGCCCTTAAATTAGTTGATGATCTTGACCACCGCATACAAGCGTCTAAAAGCGCGCCAACACAGCCAGCGCCATTGACACAGTATTTTACTAAAGATGCCGATATCTTTGTCAGTGAACCAGTTCAAAAAAATGTGGCACCTATAGTTTTTGAAAAACCAGCACCAAAGCCATTTGTTGTGCCGACGGCGCAATCAGCTCCAGTGACCCCAGACATTGAACCAAAACGCGGAGCAACTCTGACCATATCGCGAAACAAGCCTGCAGCAATTGTGACTGAGATTGCTACATCAGCAGTCGAAATTGCGCTTATTGAAAAAATCGACGACGTCGCGGAGATTGAAGTCGTAGCTGCTATTGCTGCTCCAGAAATTGTTGAAACAATCGCAGTTGCACCGGAAAAGATTGTTGTTTCTGTTATGCCAGAAACCATAAAAATAGAGCCTATGGCCGAAGACCTGCCGCCAAAGCGCGTGGTTATAATTCGTCGCGCGGCCAGCGAAGCAGCCGAAATTCCTTTTATCGACGATGAGAAAAAAGTAACTGCTGCATAAGAAGACCGCCCAGTTCTACGAAAAAGGAGGCCGTTTTGGTCTCCTTTTTCTTACTCTTTAAACGGCCTGTAATTAATTCGTGTGTAAACATCGTTTTGCCGTGATCAGCGCATAAGTTTAACTCGCCATTTACCGAGATGGACGATCTTTACATCATGAACTTTGCAATGGAAAAAACTGTGTCGCCTAACTTGATCAATCGCCGCCGCTTTCTCGTGTCAACAATTGCCCTATTGGCGAGCGCAACGCCCCTTCTTGCACAGGAATACACCAGTTCTTTGACCTCTATTGCGCCGCAGCTTGCCACCCAAGGCAAACTTGCCACGCAAACCGAGATTTTAAATGATCGCGGTGAAGCAGCTATGCTTACACTCGGCTCGTTGCAGGCCCTGGACGGTGCAATTGGCATGTATGAGGAAATCGTGGCTGGCGGCGGCTGGCCCTTGGTCACCGGAAATAAATTGGAAAAAGGTGCCAAGGGTGAAAAAGTTTTTGCCTTGCGCCAGCGGCTCGTTGCCGAAGGTTACATTGAGTTCGATAGCTTATCCGAAGAAAACGCCGCCAAATATGACGCTAGCCTGATCGCCGCTGTGCGCAGTTTTCAAGCCAATCATGGCATAGCGCCCTCAGGCAAAGTAGACGCACGCACCAAAGCCGAGCTTAACATTTTTGCTGAAGCCAGACTTTTTACGCTGAAAGAAAACTACCCCCGTGTTCAGGAATATCTCAGTGGTTTGGGTGCACGCAACATTTTAGTCAATATTCCGTCCGCCCAATTGGAAACCGTGGAGCTTGGCCGCGTTTACTCACGACATAATGTTGTCGTTGGTAAAGTAGAGCGACCAACCCCAATGCTTAAAAGCACTGTTTCTGACATCAACTTCAATCCCTATTGGAATGCGCCTGCATCAATTGTTGAGCGCGACCTCATTCCGAAATATCTCAAAGATCCCACAATATTTGAACAAATGCGCATTCGCATTTTTGATGGTGTTGGCGGACCCGAAATGGATCCGCATTCCATTGACTGGGCTAACACCGATCCAGAACGCTATCACTTTCGTCAAGAACCCGGTTCACAAAATGCCATGGCAACTGTGAAGGTAAACTTCAAAAACAAATTTATGGTCTATATGCACGATACCAACCACCCTGAGCTTTTCAAAGGCAACGCTAGGTTTGAAAGTTCAGGTTGTGTGCGCGTTGATGATGTTCGCAGTTTTGTAGAGTGGATCATGAACGGCCAGCAAGGTTTTGATGGCGGTCAATTTGAAATGATTGCTGCCAGCGAACAGCCCTATGATGTGCCGGTTGATAGCCCACCCGATGTGCGTTTTATGTATTTAACCGCGTGGGCGACTGAAGATGGACGGGTTAATTTCCGCCCTGATATTTATCGCCTCGACGGCACAGGATTTGTACTTGGCCAACCGGAACCTGCAGAAGCTATTTAAGTGCTCACTGAATTCGGGCTTTTTGTATCAGCGTTTTTGTCCGCTACAATTTTGCCCGGTAGCTCGGAAGCCACTTTGCTTTTGGCCTTAACCACGGCTTCTAATCCGATCTGGCTCATCACAATTGCAACAATCGGAAACACGTTGGGTGCTTCAACGTCATGGGGCATGGCCCGATACTTGCCGCACTATCTAACTAAAAAATCACCACCGAAGTATTTCCAAAACTGGGCTGATCTTTTTCAACGCTATGGGAAATGGAGTTTGCTTTTCACTTGGGTCCCAGTTGTTGGCGATGCAATTCCAGTGGCGGCGGGATTAAGCGGCATGTCATTTTGGAAGTTTGCGCCACTGGTGCTGATTGGCAAAGCCCTGCGTTATCTTGTCGTGGCGGGATTGTTTCAGCAGTTTTGGCAAGTGTAACTCTTGAAGTTTCTAATCCAAACGCCTATCTCGAAACCATGAGCAGCACATCATTCAAATATGTTTTTAAGCCGGGTCATGCCGACCAAACCGCTTTGCTTTTGTTGCATGGCACAGGTGGCAATGAAAATGATCTCATTGGTTTAGGAGATGCAGTAGGTGGCGGTCGCGCCCTCATTTCGCCACGCGGTCAAGTTCTCGAAAATGGCATGCCGCGCTTTTTCAAACGACTAAGCGAAGGCATTTTTGATGAAGCTGACGTCATCGCGCGGGCGCATGAATTGGCTGACTTCACACTAAAAACCTGCAAAGAATTTGGCTTTGGCCCACCAATTGCGCTTGGATTTTCTAATGGTGCGAACATTGCCGCCGCTATGCTCATATTGCGTCCTGAAGCGCTTTCAGGCGCTGTGCTTTTGCGCGCCATGGCTCCCTTAAAACTCATTCCTGTAGTCGATCTCGCCAGCAAACCAATTCTCTTAATTTCTGGTGAACAAGACAACATGATCCCGCTCGATCAAGCCAATCGCCTCGCCGAACAATACCAAATGGCGGGCGCTGATCTTAATCATCAAACCGTAAACGCAGGCCATGGCCTGACTCAATTTGATCTCGCCATCACTTCGCAATGGCTGGCCAACCAAGGATAAATCATGCAGCTCAAAGGCTTCCACCACCTCACGTCAATCACAGCTGACGCACCGCGCAATCATCATTTTTACACCAGAACTTTGGGTCTTCGCATGGTGAAAAAAACTGTGAACCAGGATGATACCTCAGCCTATCATTTGTTTTATGCAGATGGCGTGGGTTCCCCCGGAACCGACATCACATTCTTCGATTGGCCAACTGGCAAAGAGCGCCGTGGCACGCATTCAGTGGTGCGCACTGGTCTTCGGATTAAAGGTGAAAAAGCCTTCAGCTGGTGGAGCGATCATTTCAAGGCGGAAGGTGTTGAGCACTCTAAAGCCATCGAAAAAAACGGCCGCATGACCCTTGAATTTGAAGACTTTGAAGGCCAGCGCTTGAGCCTTGTTGAGGATGATGCCAATGATCCTTCGCACCCTTGGGAAAAAAGCCCTGTACCGCCAGAATTTCAAATTCGAGGACTAGGTTCGATCACCATGAGTGTGCCGGACCTTAAACCGACCGACGCTGTGCTCACTACTCTCATGGCTATGAAACCAGAAAATCGTTTCGGCGATACGCATGTCTATAAAATGGCGGGCAGTGGTCCGGTGGCGGAACTATTGGTGCAGGTTGATCCTAATCTTCCGCCTGCGGGCCAAGGTGCGGGTGCTGTGCATCACGTAGCCTTCAATATTCCGATGGCGGATTACCAAACGTGGGCCGACCGTCTCAAATCTCTCCGAATTCCAAACTCTGGCCCTGTTGACCGTTTCTGGTTCAAAAGCCTCTACTTCCGTGAGCCCAACGGCATCCTCTTCGAAATCGCAACGGATGAACCAGGCTTTGCCGCTGACGAAAGCATGGCAACACTAGGTGAAACCCTAAGTCTACCGCCATTCCTAGAAAGCAAACGCAAAGCGATTGAGGCTGGCCTGAAGAAGCTTTAAGGCAGATTATCCCGCATAAAAATATCGATGCGGATGCGCTCTTGGCTTTCCACGAGAGGAGCGTGATCAATTTTTGCCATTAACACGCGAACGGCACTGCGCACTTCGTGGCCGGAATCTTGGTTGATTATGGCATCTAGCGTGCCACGAATAAGGGCTTTGCGCGAAACATCCGTCACTTCATGGGCAATGAATACAATGTCCTTGGCGCGCCCTGAAGCTTCAAGACCAGATACAATCCCGCGTGTGCCGCCGCCCACATTGTAAATCCCAATAAGATCGGGATGTTCTTTCAAGAGCTGCGTGGTCATTTCTTGAACCCGCACGACATCATCGCGAGACTCGCGCACGGGCAGAACTACAAGCTTTGGAAATTCATGCGCCATAACCTGTTCAAAACCAAACTGCCGCTCGATATGATCACGCAACGCTAAAGAGCCCGCAAAGACCCCAACAGTCCCGTTCAGCCCGCGCAAAAACCGACCCATTAAATTGGCAGCGGTTCGACCCGCCGATGAATTATCAATACCTGCATAATGTAAGCGCTTTGATCCCGGCACGTCGGATACCAACGTGACCACAGACACGTTGCGCGCAATCAGATTATTGATTGCTTCTCGCACCGCCGGATGATCAAGAGCAACCACCGCCACGCCATCAATGCCATCATGTAAACCATCCAGCGTTGCCGCTAAAAGTTCACCATCAAACACGTCTACTTTCTTAATCGAAATTGAAACCCGTTCCGCTTCCATGCGCAATGCTGTGGCTTGCACCTCATCATGAATGCGGGTCATGAATTCGCCGCTCGAAACTGGCAACACAAAGCAGAAATGATAATCCTTCGCCCGCGCCAACCGCGCCGCAATCCGGTCCGGTTGATAATTCAAATCGCGGATAGCAGCTTCCACCTTGGCAACCGTGGGAGCACGCACACCGGGCCTATGGTTCAGCACCCGGTCAATCGTTGCCACACTTACACCGGCCCTTGCGGCCACATCTTGAATCGTAAATTTTGCCATATGCTTTTGAAGCGGAGGGGCCGCCACTTGTCAAATGGATTAACGCCGTAATACCGCCCTAACCGGAGAAGCATCCAAATTGATGAATTTAAGTGGTAAAGCAATCAGCTCATAATCGCCGGGTTCTACATGATCGAGGACAAGATTTTCCATAATGATCAACCTTCCGTCTCGTGCTGCCATGTGAGCTGGCAATTCCTTAGACGTTTCAGGATCAACTGAGGCTGTATCAATGCCGATCAGCTTGACACCATGCGATACGAGCAATGCGATGGTATCCGGGGCGACCGCGCGAAAGTTCGGTTGCCACTTATTTTGATCAAGACCGGGCTGCAATCTTAACAATACGCGCGGCGGAACATCGCGCAGATATGCTGAGATATCCGCTGGTTGGCATAGTCTATGGGCCCCTTGCGCATCAATCACCCGCGCCGGACCAATCAAAATATCGAGATCAACGTCGGCAATTTTGTCGCCCTGCTCATCATAGTGAAACGGCGCATCAACATGGGTTCCACAATGAGCCGACATGGTGATCTTTGACACATTCACGGGAACACCATTGCCAATCCGCGCCACGAACTCTTCTGCATATGGCGTATCAATCGGAAACACGGCAACGCCCGGCTCAAGTCGTTTTGAAATATCGATAATCATGTCACAGCTTTTTTCTGCAAGAACTGCGGCTGGTTCCACGCTTCATTTTCCAAAATATCGCGCAGTATTTCCACGGCATCCCACACGTCGGCAAAACTTGTGTAGAGCGGCGTAAAACCAAATCGGATTAAATCTGGTGCGCGGAAATCACCAACCACACCAAGCGCGATAAGCGCCTGCATTACGGCGTAAGACTGCGGACCTTGAAACGATACATGACTGCCGCGAGCATCCATTTCGCGCGAACCCGCCAATTTCAAACCATGCCCAACACATCGGGTTTCAACGAGTTCAATAAATGCCGAACACAAGGTCTTAGCTTTGATATGCAGCACATGCATATCAACATCAGCCCATGTATCCATCGCGGCATCAAGAGCTGCCATCGAAAGCATGGGCTGAGTTCCACATTGTTGGCGTACCATGCCATCGGCGGGTTTAAAATCGAGGTCAAAGGCAAAAGGTGCAGCATGACCCCACCACCCAACCAATGCTGGCTGCACAGCGTTTTGCAAGCGCGGATGCACAAAAAGAAAAGCTGGTGAACCAGGTCCGCCGTTGATGTATTTGTAAGTACAACCGACAGCAAAATCTGCATCGGCTCCCATAAGATCAACTGGTATTGCACCTGCACTATGGGCCAAATCCCAAATGACGAGTGCGCCATGCGCATGCGCTTTAGCGATGATTGCAGCCATGTCGTGACGACGAGACGAGCGATAGTCAACCTCTGTGACCATCACCACAGCAATTTCATCGGTGATCGCATTCAACACATCTTCAGGTTCCACGGTCAGCAAACTATGACCATCTTTCATAAATTGCGTCAGACCTTGCGCCACGTAAAGATCGGACGGAAAATTACCGGTGTCAGACAAAATAACTTTGCGGTCTGGGCGCAATTGCAAAGCACAGGTCAGCACTTTGAACATATTCACCGAGATGGAATCACATACCATAACGCTGTCTTCGGCAGCGCCTATCAGACGACCAAGTTTATTGCCAATCACGCGCGGCAGATGAAACCAGCCATGCTTGTTCCAAGACGTGATCAGGTCTTGCCCCCATTCAATTTCAACGGCTTTGACCACCCGGGCCATCGCCGTTTTTGGCAATACGCCAAGCGAATTGCCATCAAGATAAATCATGCCTTCCGGCAACGAAAATCGCTCCCGAAAATGCGCCATCGGATCGCCGGCATCGCGGGCTTCAAAGTCTTGGCGGGTGTGGGTCAAAAGGGAAAACTCCAAAGTGTGTGCATGTGCAAAGTTACAGTTTCTCTTGACGCGAGGCAATGACTTCGGCACTTCTTGCTCAATCGCAAATAATAGAAGAAATGAAATCATATGAAAAGCCGCGCTGCTGTTGCCTTTGAAGCTGGAAAACCCCTGGAAATCGTCGAAGTTGATGTGGACGGCCCGCGCGCCGGCGAAGTGCTCGTCGAAATCATGGCTACTGGCGTCTGCCATACCGATGAATTCACCATTTCAGGCGCCGATCCCGAAGGCCTTTTCCCCGCTATCATGGGCCATGAAGGCGCTGGCATTGTGCGTGAATTGGGCGCTGGTGTAACATCGCTCAAGCTTGGTGATCACGTTATTCCGCTTTACACGCCAGAGTGCCGCGAGTGCGAATATTGTCTCAATCCAAAAACCAATCTCTGCCAAAAAATCCGTAGCACTCAAGGCCAAGGTTTGATGCCGGATGGCTCTTCGCGGTTTTCTTACAAGGGTCAGAAAATCCATCACTATATGGGCTGCTCCACCTTCTCAAACTTCACAGTTCTTCCCGAAATAGCACTCGCTAAAGTTCGCCAAGACGCACCCTTCGATAAAATCTGTTACATTGGTTGTGGCGTTACCACTGGCGTTGGCGCTGTCATCAACACCGCTAAAGCCGAAATCGGCTGCACTGCGATTGTCTTTGGATTGGGCGGCATTGGTCTCAATGTTGTCCAAGGTTTACGCCTTGCCGGCGCCCGGATGATCGTTGGCGTTGACCACAACAATGACCGCGAAACTTGGGGCCGCCAATTCGGCATGACCCATTTTGTGAACCCGTCTGACGTCTCCGGCGATCTCGTGGCGCATTTGGTGAACCTCACGGGCGGTGGTGCTGACTATACTTTTGAATGCATTGGCAATGTCAAAGTGATGCGCATTGCTTTGGAAGCCGCACACAAGGGTTGGGGTCAATCCATCATCATTGGTGTGGCAGGCGCTGGTCAAGAAATCGCCACACGGCCATTCCAACTTGTCACTGGCCGTTCATGGCGGGGTACTGCCTTTGGTGGCGCTCGCGGAAGAACCGACGTGCCGAAAATTGTGGATTGGTACATGGCCGGAAAGATTGAGATTGACCCAATGATCACACACACTATGCCATTGGAAGATATCAACAAGGCGTTTGATTTGATGCACGAAGGCAAATCAATTCGCAGCGTTGTCTTGTTCTAAGTGCGCAAAGCCATCTGCATTTTAGGTGGCTTGCTATTGAGCGCATCCCCTGCCCTCGCCCAAGATGCCGCCATGACGCAAGCGGCGGTAACGAAACTCATTCGCGCCGCTGAAAAAAATGTCGTTGATCCGCAGGGTTGGGCGATAGACTTGCTGGATGTATTGCGATTACACAACTTGCCGCGCAGCAAAGAAAATGTGTGTTCCGCAATTGCCATTATTGATCAGGAGTCTGGTTTTGTCGCCGATCCGCCTGTTAAAGGTTTGGGTGCAATTTCTGAAAAAGCAATCCGCGATAAACTGGATGCAATTCCAATTGCTGGCCGCATTGCACTCAGGTTTCTAGCAACCACGCCATCCCTCGGGGATAGCTACATGGAGCGGATTCGCGCCGCCCGCACCGAACGCGATCTCGATTTGACCTACCGCGCTATGGTGGAAGACGCGGGTAAAAAATCAAGCCTCGACATGGTCATGAACTCCGGACTGTTCAACACCATGATTGAGGGGCGAAACGATATTGACACTATTGGATCTATGCAGGTTTCAGTCAACTTTGCACTTGATGTGGCCACGCGTAGGCGTTGGCTCCCCATGACTCTCAGCGATAATTATGCCATCCGCGATGAGCTCTACACCAGGCGCGGTGGCATGTACTATGGCGTCCTACTCTTGCTCGGCTACGACACCGGATATAGCCGCAAACTTTATCGTTTTGCTGATTTCAATGCCGGTCGATACGCCAGCCGCAACGCCGCACTACAAAAACAAATCGCGTTTTTAAGCAGTAAAAAATTAGCGCTCGATGGTGATCTTTTACTCTACACCAAAAACGGAACGCCCCGCAGCGACGCCAGCGCCAGCGAGAAAGCCATCCGCAAAATTGTTAAAACATTCGGTGGCAAGTTAAACGATAAAGAAATCCACGCTGATTTGCTGCTCGAAAAACAGCCAAGCTTTGTAACCACACGAACCTATTTGGCAATCCGTGATACATATTCGCAGAAAGCAAAAGCTGTGGCCGCTTTTGCCGAAGTTCCAAACATTGACCTCAGCAGCCCAAAAATTACGCGCCGCATGACCACACGAATTTTTGCAGAGAGCGTAGATAAGCGCTATCAACTCTGCATAGGGCGCAAAGTTTAACCCGCAAAAACCACGGCGACATGCTCTTTGAACGCCGCACTATTCATCAGCTTCTTACAGCGTTTAAAACGGTTTTCAGCGTAAGCGGCAAAGTCATCGGCAGGATTTTTATTGGCGTGTTGAATGAGGCCCCACAGCGTCCATAAAAGATCGCACATAGCTTTGTAGATTTCGATCCGCCCCCGCTCAACAGCAGTTGGTGCGCCATTGAAATAAGCTGAGAACAATTGCGCTTCAGCATCATGTGACAGCGAGCCTTCAACCACCAGATCACCCAAATCCCACATTGGATCGTTCATGCCGGAATATTCCCAATCGACGATCCACATGCGTTTTCCGGTGTCGATGAAATTTTCGCACAAGGGATCACAATGGCTCGCCACACTCGGAAGAGCATGCGCATTCAATGCTGCGCGCACCATTTCTGCATCATCCAAAACCGCATGATAGCCCAGCGGTAAATCCACATCCTTGGTGCTCAAAAATTTGAGATAGTCATCAATCATTTTAAACAGCTCAAAACGCGTGGCAAATTTAGCGCCTGAGTCGTGAAGTTTCCGCAAAGCATAACCCGCCCGGGCAGCCGCTTCGCCGGGGGCGGCAAATTTTGTCGGTGACATGGTCACGGCATTATCGACAAAGCGGGTAATTAAGATACCTGCTTTATCATCACAATAAACCACATCTGGGCTGACGCCAGCAAGGGCCGCGGCTTTGGCAGCTTGGGCTTCATTTTTCCGATTAATGTATTCTTCTGTTCCCGCGCCCGGCAGTCGCAACACATATTGCTCACCTGCGTGGTCAAGATAAAAGACCTGATTAGTAAGCCCGCCCAAGCGTTTTATTTTGATATCATCATCGTCAAGACACCAAAATAATTTGATCCCACGCAAGGCTTCCCGTGCTGCATTAATGTCTTGGTCGCTCATCATTAACCCCGAAGTCGTTCCATTTTCGGATCATATAGCACACGAGAACTAAGCTGAGCAGCATAGCTTTTTCCAAAGGCTTCAATCACAAATTCTGCATCAACCGCGACCTCAATTGGCACATAGCCAAAAGCTATGGTTTTAGCCACGCTATGTCCAAAACCAGCTGAGGTTACTGAGCCCACAACTTTACCGTCGTGCAAAATTGTTTCACCACCATGAAACGGTGCAAAACCGTCAACGGTGAAAGTACAGAGTTTTCGTTTTAAAGGAGCAGTCTTGATTTTAACTAGCGCATCACGACCAATGAAATCACCTTTATTGAGTGCCACACAAAACCCTAGTCCCGCCTCATATGGATTGTAATCAGGCGAAACATCACCAGACCAATAAACATAACCTTTTTCTAACCGGCAAGAATCAATGGCACGATAACCAGCGTTAATAATGTCGTGTTCTTTTCCTGCCGCCCATAATTGATCATAAACATAGCCTGCAAATTCTTGGCGGATGTAAAGTTCATAGCCAAGCTCCCCCACATAGCCGATACGCACCGCCAAGGCTGTGGCATGGCCAATGTCAATCTCCTGCACGCCCAAAAATGGGAAGGCTGTGTTGCTCATATTGCCATCAGTAGTAGCTTGCAAAACCTCCCGCGATTTAGGCCCAACAACATTGATCACAGCATAGCGATTGCTCACATCCGTAATCGCCACACCAATTGGCAAATGTTTACTGACCCAATTGCTATCGCGAACGCCAAATCCAGAACCAGTCACCAACAAGAAATGATCAAGAGCGAGATGCAATAATGTGACATCCGCTTCAATGCCACCTTTAGAATTGCAAAGCTGCGTGTAAATCGCCTTACCCGGTAGACCTGAAATATCGTTGGCGGCAATTTCTTGTAAAGCTGCTTCAGCACCAAAACCACTAATCTCAAACTTCGAAAATGAAGTCTGATCAATCAATGCCACACGTTCTCGAATAGCGCGGTGTTCATCAGCGACATGGTCAAACCAATTGGGTTTGCTCTCAAAAGATGGAATATCTTTCGGCACCGCACCCAGAGGTGCAAACCAATTTGGCCGCTCCCAACCCGCGCGCGATCCAAAAACCGCACCGGCTTTTTTGAGCTGCTCATGCAAAGGCGACAAGCGAAGTCCGCGACCAGCTGTCGTCTCTTCTGCTGGCCAATGCACTTTGTAATAGGCGGCATAAGCCTCTATTGCGCGGTCTTCTAAATAGCGTGGTTGTGCCTGAACGCGGCCAAACCGGCGCACATCGAAGGACCATAAATCCATACCCGCATCGCCATGCAAAATGAGATTACTCATCGCAAGGCCAGCGCCGCCTGATGCCGCAATGCCGGCCGTGAATCCACAAGCTACATAGAAATTATCAAGTTCGGGAGCCAAACCCATGATAGGTTCGCCATCAGCGGAAACCGGAATAGGACCATTGATTACGGTTTGAATTCCAGTCTCATTAAGCACCGGAAGCCGTGTTGATGCGGGTAATGCAAAACGCTCTAAACGATCCATGTTGGGCGCAAACAATTCTCGTCCGAAATCAAGCGGTGGCGATCCCCGATGAAAACCTTGCGAGCCTTCTTCCCACCCACCAATGGCAAAGGATCCCGTGTCCGGTTTCAAATAGAAATTGTTGTCAGGATCGCGAAGGGTGGTGAGATTTGGATCCAGCTTCAGCGTTTTTTCAGTGAGAAAATATTGATGCTCAACAATGCTAGCCGCCAGCGGAACTCCGGCCATCTGCCCTACCCGCTTGGCCCACAGTCCCGCACAGTTTACTAATGTGTCACAAGCAATTGTTCCCTTATTGGTGATCACTCCAACTGCACGCCGCCCCTCCAATACAATTTCTTGAACGCAAATGCCTTCTTCAATTTTGACACCAGTTTGCCGCGCTCCTTTGGCATAGGCCATGGTCAATGAATAGGGATCAATGTAACCATCCCCAGGAATGAAGGCTGCACCTTCAATGCCATTTTTGACAATATAGGGAAAATGCTTATGCGCCTCATCAGCGTCCAGCGAATAACATTCCACTCCAAAACTTTTCGCTTGGGTCATGGAGCGACGAATTTCACTCCATCGCTCCGGACTGGATGCTAGGCGCAATGAGCCTACTTTTTTCCATGAAATCGCTTGTCCAGTTTCTGCTTCCAATCGGTCAAACACCGAAACTGAGTTTTGCATCAATCGGGTAAGGTTTCGCTTTCCCCGCAATTGCCCAACCAGACCTGCTGCATGCCATGTGCAGCCTTCGGTCAGATGGGCTTTTTCGACTAGCAATACATCTTTCGCGCCATCGCGGCCCAAATGATAAGCAAGCGAAGTTCCAATGGCACCGCCACCAATAATGAGAATGTTCACATGACGATCAGCTTTAAACATCATGCTTTAACGCGTTCATTTTTTGGATCATAGATCGCCGTTAAGTGTATGTTTGCTCTAACAGTTTCATTGGCAACGACGAGCTCATATATACCGGCACTAATGTAATTTTCGTCTACCCCTGAAGCGTTTCGCACGTAGCCTAAACCGATAGGTTTACCAACTGTGTAGCCATAGCCACCGCTGGTCAGATAGCCTGCAAACTGTCCATTGCGCAAAATAGTTTCGCGACCAGACAACACAATATCTTCTCGGTCTGTGGTAAAGCTCACCAACATTTTTGAAAGCGGTGCGGCAGCTATTTTTGTCACTGCTTCGCGACCGAGAAAATCCTGATTGCTTTTAAGTTTGACCGCCCAACCTAACCCCGCATGAAACGGCGTATCATTAGGGGTGATATCTGAACTCCAAGCACGGTAGCCTTTCTCGAGACGCAGAGATTCCAATGCGCGATAGCCAATCGGCTTAATACCAAACGCAGCGCCCGCCGCCATCAGCGCATCAAAGACTTCGCCAGTTGCAGAAATTGGCATATGGAGTTCCCAACCTAATTCACCAACATAAGTCACGCGTAAAGCCCGCACCGCATGCCCGGCGATTTCAATTATTTTGACATCGCCAAACTTGAATGCCACATTGCTCATATCTGCTGTCGTGATTTTCGCGATCACATTTCGCGCCTCTGGCCCCATGAGAACCAGCGTTCCAAAATCCTCGGTAATGTCGGTAAGCGTAACATTGAGATCAGCAGCAATGTGATCCTTTATCCATGCAAAATCATGAGTTCTAAAACCGGTTCCCGTAACGATGTAGAAATGATCGTCTGCCAGTTTTGCAATTGTCAAATCGCATTCAATGCCGCCGCGCGAATTGAGCATTTGGGTGTAAGTTAATTTTCCAGCAGGCTTTGCAATATTGTTCGCACAAATATAGCTGAGTGCCTTTTCGGCATCTGGTCCCTTTAACGCATATTTTGCAAACGAAGACTGATCAAACACCCCTACTTTTTCGCGAACGCATTTATGCTCTTCGCCAACATGGGTAAACCAATTCTGCCGACCCATGGTGTAAACATCGCGCGGTTTTACGCCTTCCGGAGCAAACCAATTTGGCCGCTCCCAACCGAGCTTCGAACCAAAACAAGCGTTGAGTTTTTTCAGACGCTCATAGAGCGGTGACACAATGCGCGGCCGCCCAGTTTTGTATTCTTCGTGTGGAAACCCAATCGTATAATGTTTGCCGTAAGCTTCCAACGTGCGATCGCTCGTCCATTGTCGATCTTTATGCAAATCAGAAAAGCGGCGAATATCGACGACCCAAAGATCCATCGGCGCTTCGCCACGCGCAACCCAATCCGCCAGCACCCATCCCGCACCTCCTCCTGATGCGATACCAAACGCGTTGAAACCAGCACCGACATAAAAATTCTTTATTTCTGGGGCTTGACCCAAAATGAAATTGCCATCCGGAGTAAAGCTTTCCGGACCATTGATCATCTTCTTGATACCGGTGTTTTCGAGGGCGGGGATCCGCGCCAGAGCTTGGCCCATATGCTGTTCAAAATGATCCCAATCATCTTCAAACAATTGGAACTCAAAATTATCCGGCACATCGCCTTGCGTCCAAGCAATCGGGTCAGGCTCATAGCCACCAAACACCAAGCCACCAACTTCTTCTTTGAAATAGGTGCGCCGATCAGGATCGCGAATGGTGGCTGCATCCGACGATAGTCCATCCATTTTTTCGGTGATTACATATTGATGTTTCACAGGTTGCAAAGGTACTGAAACGCCCGCCATTGCCCCGATTTGCCGCGCCCATTGCCCGCCACAGTTCACCACTTTTTCGCAGTTGATTTTGCCTTGCGTGGTGTTCACAGCCATTATCCGGTCGGCAACAATATCAAAGCCTAAAACCCTGACATTCTCAATAAGGCTAGCACCATGCATGCGCGCGCCTTTAGCGAGGGATTGCGTGATGTCCGAAGGTGAAGCTTGCCCATCGGTTGGCAAGTAGGATGCGCCAACGAGGTCGTCAACATTCATCAGTGGCCACATTTTTTTAACTTCGGCAGGCGAAATCAAGTGCATTTCCATGCCGAAACTTTGCGCCGTGGTCGCTAAGCGCTTGTACTCGGTCCAGCGATCTTCATTAGTGGCAAGCCGCAAACAACCCGTCATTTTCCAACCGGTTTCTAGGCCAGTCTCGGCATCAAGTTTTTTATAGAGATCGACCGAATATTTCAGTACCTGCGTGATAGAAGCTGAAGATCTTAGCTGACCAACCAGCCCAGCAGCATGCCAGGTTGATCCTGACGTCAGTTTATTTTGTTCAAACAACACAACATTGAGCTTGTGGTCCTTGGCTAAATGATAAGCCGTGGAGCAACCAATAATACCGCCACCAATAATGACGACATCGGCATGGGTAGGAAATGGGCTTGTCATGATATTCCATACTTCTCTTCAAAGGCTGTGTGAATAGTTTCAAAACGGTCGAGATAGAATGTGGCATAGGCAACGTAATCGACACCTGGTGCTTTCAGATGCACTTCGGACACCATGCCCCAAAGCGCCTCGCGCAGTGCCGCTGCAACTTTCATAGCATCATAGGCCTTGACAAATTTTGCACCAGGCATTTGGCCAAAATATTGCGTCAGCATGACATCCTCATCCTGCGCAGTGAGGCTATTATTGGAGGCTAAGTTCGCAAGATCAAACATCGCCGTTCCAAAATTCCCGTATTCCCAATCAATCAACCAAATCCGCAATCCATCATCCATAAAATTGGCCGCCAACAAATCATGATGACCAAACACAA
>JAYUOP010000156.1:0-23904 GCA_043760745.1 Hyphomicrobiales bacterium | reverse complement strand
CTGGCGGAAGTATCTCGACTTTGCAGCGATTGCCGACGTGCAGTCGCTCAAACGCCAAATCCATGCTGTGAAAGGCCATGGCGAAATTGCGGTCCATGGCCACAACTTGAAACTTGGTCGGGGAGGCATTCGCGAAATTGAATTTTTTGTACAAACGCAGCAGCTGATCGCCGGCGGGCGCAATGTTGCTCTCCGCGGGAAACAAACCATCGGCATGTTGGACGCTCTGGCAGCGGCCCAGTGGATTGCACCATTGGCGGCAACCGAGCTCCAAAATGCTTATCGATTTTTGCGCACAATCGAGCATCGCATTCAGATGGTGGATGATGAGCAAACCCATAATTTGCCAAGCGATGAGGCAAAGTTTAATCGGCTAGCCACATTTTCTGGATTCGCCGATCCCACTGCGTTTTCAACAGCCATTAGAAACACATTAGAACTGGTGCAAAGGCATTATAGCGCGTTGTTTTCTGATGCGGCAGACCTTGGCGATACCGACGGCAATTTGGTGTTCACAGGTGGCGAAGATGATCCCGACACAATCGAGACTTTAACAAGGCTTGGATATGGGCAGCCAAGCGAAGTTTCTGCCACCATTCGCGGTTGGCATTTCAGCCGCTATGCCGCAACCCGCAGTCCAAAATCGCGCGAGATTCTAACTGAGTTAATGCCAGCAATTTTGAAAAGTCTGGCCAGCAATGGCGATGCGGATCAAGCCTTCCTGGCGTTTGATAGGTTCTTGTCAAAATTACCCAGCGGGGTTCAGCTGTTTTCAATGTTGAAAGCAACACCCAAATTGCTTGAACTTATTGCTATGATCTTGAGCATTGCGCCACGGCTTGCTGAGCAACTCAGCAGTCAACCGCGCATTTTGGAAGGAGTTCTGGATGCGCGGTTTTTTGGCCCCTTGCCGAGCCGCCAAGAAACCCAACACCTTATTGATGAAATGATCCCGGACGGCGTTCCGCTTGACGAGGTCGTGGACCGCATTCGCATTTTGGGACGCGAGCAGATTTTCCGGGTTGGTGTGCGTATTTTGACGGAAACACTTGACGCAAATGATTCAGGGCTTGGCTTTTCGCAACTAGCTGAATTGCTTCTCAGTCGATTGCATCGTGCGGTGGCCACAGAAATGATCGCAAAACATGGTGTTGTGAAATCAGGTCGATCCGCAATTATTGCGATGGGAAAACTCGGTGGAAGAGAGATGACGGCGGGATCAGATCTTGATTTGATTTTGATTTATGACGCGGATGAAAATGACCTGACATCGGATGGTGCGCGCACCCTTTCGACCAATCAATATTATGCAAAATTTACCCAGCGCTTGATTAGCAGTGTGACAGCACCGACCAGCGAAGGCGTACTCTATGACGTTGATATGCGGCTGCGGCCATCGGGCAATAAAGGGCCGGTTGCCGCGAGCCTTGCAAGCTTCCTTGATTATCAAAAGAACTCCGCTTGGACATGGGAAAAAATGGCGTTGACGCGCGCACGCGTGGTTTGCGGGGATGACAGTTTGGTGCAGCAATTGACGGTAGAAATAGCCGGACTTTTGGCGGCCCCTCGCGATGCTTCTGTCGTCAAAAAAGATGTATCTGAGATGCGTCAATTGATGGTGAAAGAACTCGGCAATGATGGCGTTTGGGACATAAAACGTGTTCGCGGTGGCATGGTCGATGTTGAGTTCATTGTGCAGTTTTTGAGTCTGAAACACAGCGCACGCTCCACCAACATTGAACGATCACTCGAAGACTTCATTGCTCACAATATTCTCGAGCAAAACCATGGTCGCATTTTACTTGAGGCCTGGCGGACTTATGGCAAGATATCACAAGTTTTAAGGCTCTGTGTGGTGGGAAAATTTGCACCTGCTTCAAGCACTATTGGCTTATGCGCAATCGTTGCCCAAGCGGTAGGAATGCCAAATATCAATGCCACGGAATCCATGTTATCAACACTGCAGAAAGATGTCGCAGAGGTTTATGATGCTTTGATTGGTTAAAGTAATCAGAGTTCAGACTGAACCATTTATTTCTCCCTCTATGCAGCGTTATAGTATTTGGCACCAAAGGGCCCTATTCCGCCCGTTGGGCACCTTCTCCCATTTGTAAGAACAAACGGGACAAGGCCGGATGAGGGAGGGAAATCCAATTGTAATTTCATTGCACTCAGGTTGAGTGAGTTACAAAATTTTCTGCAGCGCTTCTTTTTCTTCTAGAGACAATGCTTCCTCACTCACAATTCTTTTCGGTCGGCGGCGCGATGCGTAGCCTAATCCGCCAAGCAAAATGACAAATGGCAGGCCCCAAAGCACACACGTTTGCTGATCAAATTTGGGCGTTAACAACACATATTCACCATAGCGCGCGACGAGAAATTGTTTGATCTCATCGTCGGATTTTTTGTTGATCAATTGCTCGCGAACTAAAATCCGAAGATCGCGGGCAAGTGGCGCATCTGACTCGTCAATCGATTGATTTTGGCAAACCATGCAGCGCAGTTCCGTGGAGAGCGCACGGGCGCGGGATTCTAGAACGGGATCCTTCAAGACTTCATCTGGTTGAACAGCTAAAGCGTTGCCCGCCATAACCACCAGAAGTATGAACGTATAAATCTGTTTCATTCGGCTGGAACCACCACTGTTCGCCGAGGTGCGCCAACGCGGTAACGGCGATCGGAGAGCGACAGAAGACCACCAAAAAACATCGTTAGTGCGCCAAGCCAAATGAAGGTCACCAACGGGTTGAAGTACATCCGCACAACGCGGGCTCCTCCCTCGGCTTCGTCGCCCATCACCACGTAAACATCGCCCCATAGGGTTTGCAGCAAGCCCACTTCGGTTGTCGGTGTGTTGTTTGGTTTAAAGAGACGTTTTTCAGAGACCAATGTTGCAAGTTCGGTTGTGCCCTCTGACACGCGGAATTGACCAGCGCTACCAACATAATTTGCGCCTTGCAGCGGAACTTCGCCAAGGAACTGCACGGTGTATCCGCCAACTACGGCACTGTCATTTGGTTTCATGGCAACGATGTGCTCTTGCTTCCACAATGATATTGCAATAATGCCGATGATCATTAGTCCCAGCCCGCCGTGCGCCATAGTCATGCCAATGGCGGCACGCGGCAAGCCAATTAATCTGTATACTGATTGTTTAAGGGATACTTTGCCAACGCCGATCCGGCTGCCCAATTCTTTCAAACTGCCGAGCACCAACCAAGCGCCCAACGCCATGCCGAGGGGCGCTAACCAAGGTCCGCGATACATGGCGACAAGCACGATAATACCGACCATCAAGGCGAGAGCAGCGGCCCACCACAAGCGCTGAACTGCTGCATAAGCATCGGCGCGTTTCCAAGTGAGTACCGGGCCAAATGGCACAAGCAAAAGCAAAGGCAACATGATAGGGCCGAAGGTGAGATTAAAGTAAGGCGGGCCTACTGAAATTTTATCCCCGGTGATGGTTTCCAAAGCGAGTGGGTATAATGTGCCCACGAGAACCGACGCGCAAGCCGCGCAAAGAAAAAGATTATTGAGAACAAGCCCCCCTTCCCGGCTGATGGGATGAAACAATCCTCCGGCTTTCAGAGTTGGTGCGCGGAGGGCAAAAAGTGTGAGTGCGCCACCGACAAAAATAAATAAAATAGCGAGAATGAAAAATCCACGTTCCGGGTCGGTCGCAAATGCATGGACAGACGTAAGCACACCAGAGCGCACAAGGAAGGTTCCGAGCAACGATAAAGAAAACGCAAGAATGGCGAGAAGCACAGTCCAGATTTTCAAGGCATTGCGTTTTTCAACGACGATGGCTGAATGCAAAAGTGCTGTTGCAATCAACCAGGGCATGAAGCTTGCGTTTTCGACGGGGTCCCAAAACCACCAGCCGCCCCAGCCCAGTTCGTAATAGGCCCACCAGCTGCCCATGCTAATGCCAATCGTGAGAAACGCCCAAGACACCAAAGTCCAAGGCCTCACCCAGCGCGCCCAAGCGGCATCAACTTTGCCTTCGATGAGGGCAGCCACTGCAAATGAAAATGCAATCGATAGGCCAACGTAGCCAGCATAAAGAAATGGCGGATGAAATGCCAAGGCAGGGTCTTGCAGTATAGGATTAAGACCATTGCCTTCAATTGGCGGATTGGCCAAGCGCAGGAATGGGTTCGATGTCGCCACAATAAAAAGAAGGAACGCAAAACCGATTGCGCCCTGAACTGCAATAACGCGCGCGCGGAGTTGCGGCGGAAGGTTTTCACCAAACAACGCAACCGACGCACCGAACAAGGCAAGGATCAAAACCCAGAGCAACATTGAGCCTTCATGATTGCCCCAAACACCCGAAATTTTATAAAGCAAAGGTTTTGCTGAATGCGAATTTGCAGCGACATTCACAACGGAAAAATCTGATGTGATGTAAGCATACGTCAAACTTGCAAATGCCGCCCCTATCAAAATCAACTGCGCAATTGCAGCAATGCGCGCCGATGTCATCAAGGAAAAATCATTGCGGTGAGCCGCCCAAAGCGGTACCGACATTTGATAAGCGGCAACCGCGAGCGCCAGGATAATTGCGAAATGGCCAAGCTCCACAATCATGGTGTTGGCTCCTGCCATACGCCTTTTTCCTTCAAGCGGTCCGCCACATCTTTTGGCATGTAGTTTTCATCATGCTTCGCTAAAACCGTTTCAGCTATAAAACTGCCATCAACATTCATGGCACCTTCAGCAACGACCCCTTGTCCTTCGCGGAAGAGATCGGGGAGTTGGCCATTATAGCTCACTGTCATCGATTTAATTTTGTCAGTGATACTAAAAGTAACAATAGTGCCGTTACCTTTTTTGACCGAGCCATTTTCAACTAATCCACCTAAACGGATGCGTTGACCGGCTCCCACATTTTTTTCTGCCACTTCGCTCGGCGTAAAGAAAAACACGATTGTGTCGCTGATCGCATAGAGCATGAGGCCCGCTGCAATGCTCAGAATTGCAAGGCCACCAAGGATGACGCCTAACCGTTTTTGTTTGCGGGTCATGGTAACTTCAACTCTGCGCTCAAAAGTTCAAGCGTGGCAAGGGCGTCTGGCTTATCTTTGAATTGCGCTTGGGCTTTCGTCCGCGCAGCGAGGGCTGCTGCTATATCGCCCAAAACACTCCGGGCACGGATCAATTTTTGCCAGCCATCGAGATCACCCGGATTGGCTGCCAGTTTCGTCTCAAGCCCATCTACCATGCTCAGGATCATGGCCCGTTGATTACCTTGGCTCATGGCGGTTACGGCAGCGACCTGCTCTTGTTTCAATGCTGGGGCTTTGGCTGTTTGCAAACTGGCCAATTCCGAAATTACGGCTTGCCGCCATGGCGCATCGTTTGGTGCATCAGCTAACAAAGCTTCATAGGCACTTTTTGCTTCGGCCAGTTTTCCTTCCTGTTTCATTGCCAGACTAGACAGAAAACGCGCTTTGGGGTGTTTCGGATCGCGGATCAAAGCTTGCGCAAATGCGGTGACAGCGGGAAGCGGCACAATGCCTTGATTGGCGAGGGTTAGCATTTCGCCATATTCGGACAACAGGTCCGCTGTCGGTTCAGTTAACCGCATGGTTTGCCATATCGCATTTGCAGCGTCCTCATAGCGTAGCATTTTCACATAAGCTGGGCTCAATATTTTCCACCCAGTTAAGTCATCTGGCGTTTTTTGTAATTGCTGCTCAACACGAGCCACC
This sequence comes from Hyphomicrobiales bacterium, assembly GCA_043760745.1. GTDB lineage: Bacteria > Pseudomonadota > Alphaproteobacteria > Rhizobiales > Aestuariivirgaceae > Aestuariivirga. The sequence continues at coordinate 18,187 of JAYUOP010000156.1, read as the reverse complement.
AAAGCTTCAAAGTCATTAGTCTCTACTGCTTGTTCAAGTCGCGCTTGACGCGGAACATCGGCGAGATCAGGCGTTCCAAATTTAATATATAATGGCAGTGCAATGATAGGCACAATTGCCGCAAGGAAAACACTCGTTAGGGGTGAAGCTTGTTTCTGATTTTTTTTGGATGAACCTGCTTCAAGCAAGCGCCTGCTCATTTCGTTCTGTGCTGCTGCAAAATCGGCAGGCGCAATCAGGCCACGGTCAGCATCTTTTTGCAATTCGGATAATTGATCGCGATAAACTGCGCGGTCAAAACTTGCACGGTCAGCGGGAGCTTGTTGTTGCTTGCGAAAAAGCGGCAGCAAGATCAGCGCTAAAATGCCAGCGGTAATAGCTACGATGACGAACCAAATTATCATAATGCGTGAGGGTTTCTCATTTCTGATATCTATAAAACTCAATGTCACTCGGCAACCACAGTCGCATTGTCGCATGGCAGCATTTGGGCGTCGGAAACTTCTAGTGCCTATCCCTGTGTTTTGATAGAAGGAAGCTCGATTAGAGGAAATTTCCCCATGGCCGCTCGCTATTCCATATTTTCAATCGCCCGCAACGCGATGAACTATCACAAGGATTGGGAGCGCGCTTGGCGTTCGCCCACGCCGAAGAAAGAATATGACGCAGTGATTGTGGGCGCTGGTGGACATGGCTTGGCGACCGCCTATTATCTCGCCAAGAACCACAAGATGACGAATATTGCCGTCGTTGAGAAGGGTTGGCTGGGCGGCGGGAATACCGGCCGCAACACAACAATCATTCGCTCCAACTATTTGCAAGATCCATCGATTGCAATCTATGAGCTCGCCCGCTCACTATATGAAAACTTATCTCAAGAGCTGAATTACAATATGATGTTCAGTCCGCGTGGTGTTTTGATGATGTGTCAGACCCAGCATGAGCTCCGGGCTTTCCAGCGCACGGCCCATGCCAATCGTTTGGCTGGCTTGGATTGCCGGATGGTGTCTCCTGCCGAAGTGAAAGAATTGGTGCCGATCATCAATGATGATCCAAATTGCCGTTATCCAATTCTGGGTGCTTATTATCAACCGCGCGGCGGCACTGGTCGGCACGATGCTGTGGCTTGGGGTTATGCCCGGGGTGCGGATCAAATGGGCGTGGACATTATTCAAAACTGTGAAGTGACCGGGATCACGCGAGACGGCGGCAAAGTCACGGGCCTCACCACAACGCGCGGCGAAATCAAAACCAAAAAGATTGGTGTGGTGACTGCGGGTCATGTTTCAACAATAATGGATATGGCCGGCATTCGTATGCCGATTGAAAGCCAATGTTTGCAGGCTTTGGTATCTGAGCCGATTAAGCCTGTCATCGATTGCGTCGTCATGGCAAACACCGTGCACGGCTATATGAGCCAGTCTGATAAAGGCGAACTGGTGATCGGCGGCGGCACGGACCCCTATAACAATTATTCCCAACGCGGATCATTCCCGGCGTTGGAACATACCGTTACGGCGCTCGTTGAAACGTTCCCGATTATTTCGCGTCTGCGCATGTTGCGGATGTGGGGTGGGATTGTGGACATGACCGGCGATCGCTCGCCAATTATTTCAAAAACTGACATTGAAGGGCTTTATGTCAATTGCGGTTGGGGCACTGGCGGCTTCAAAGCCATTCCGGGATCAGGCTATGTCTTTGCAGATACTATGGCGAATGATCGTCCACATAAAATCGCGGAGGCTTTTGGCCTCAACCGTTTCGCAGAAGGCCGCCTGATCGACGAAAGCGTCGCCGCGGCGGTAGCGCATTGATAATGAAAAGCAATTGCAATCTGAGATCGCTCTCATCCGGCCTGTCGGCTACCTTCTCCCACCAAAAGTGGCGGGAGAAGGCCAAACTCGTTAGCCTTCGCCCGTGCGCCTTCGCATGGGAGAAGGTGGCGGACAGACCGGATGAGGGCCCCTTTGCGTCGACCATTTTGAGGACCAAGTAACATGCTCATAGTTCATTGCCCGGTGTGCGGTGCAGAAGGTGACGAGACGGATTTTCATGCTGGCGGACAGGCTCATGTGCGCCGCCCAGCCACCGATGATCCAACAAATATCGCAGACCTTGACCAGCGCGATTATTTGTTTATTCGCCACAATCCGAAGGGCTTGCATTTTGAGCGTTGGCGCTGTGATCGCGGTTGCGGAAAATGGTTTCATGCGGCACGCGATACCATGACCATGGAATTCAAAGCGTTTTACGGCATTACCGAAAAACCACCCGTCGAACTCATGAAAGCCGCAACTGGCACTTGGGCTGAATATTTCAAACCCTTCATTAAAGCGGCGGCCAAGTCATGAGCAATAAACCTTATCGTTTGGCCAAAGGTGGATCTCGCATTGACCGCAGCAAAAAACTGAGTTTCAATTTTGATGGCAAAGCGATGGACGCTTTCGTCGGTGATACCATTGCATCTGCAGCTACTGCCAATGGCCAAAAAATATTTGGCCGCTCTTTTAAATATCATCGCCCACGTGGTGTTATCGGCATGGGTTCAGAAGAGATGAACGCGCTGATGGGCGTGGGTGTGGGTGCTCGTCATGAGCCAAATTTGCGCGCCACTCAAGTTGAAATTCATGATGGACTGACCACAGTTTCGCAAAACCGCTGGCCTTCGCTGACATTTGATATTGGTGCGATCAATAATAAATTCTCGCGTTTCCTGCCCGGAGGTTTTTATTATAAAACCTTCATGTGGCCGAAGAGCTTTTGGAAACATGTCTACGAACCCATCATTCGTAAAGCCGCAGGACTTGGCCGCGCACCGGAAGGCCGTGATCCTGATGTTTACGAGCAAATTCATTTGCATGCTGATGTGCTTGTGGTGGGTGGTGGAATTGCTGGATTGACCGCTGCAAAAGCGGCAGCGGCAACTGGTGTTAAAGTTATCCTCGCCGATGAAAACCCAGTGCTTGGGGGCATTTCTGATCTTATTGCGGGATCGGTAAATGAAATTTGCGCTGGTGATCATGCCGTAGCAATTGCCGCTGAATTGATGGCTGCCGAAAACGTACATGTTCTTACCCGCTCAACCGTGGTTGGCCATTGGCATCATAATCATCTGATGATCCATGAGCGGGTCGCCGAACATGACCCTAAAGCTTTGGCCAATGGAGCGCCTCGCCAACGCTTATGGAAAATTCGCGCCAAGCAAATTATTATGGCAACTGGAGCGCTTGAGCGCCCCATTGCGTTTGCGAATAATGATCGCCCCGGCATTATGTTGGCATCCGCCGCCTCGGCCTTGGTTGAGCGCTATGGCGTTGCTCCAGGCCTCAATGGCGTGGTTTTCACCAATAATGATGACGCTTACTTAGCTGCACTCACTTTGAAAAAAGCGGGCATTGGCGTTCGCATCGTTGACTCACGCTCCCGGCCTGATGGTGCGTTAATTGCGCGTGCCAAAGAAGCCGGCATTGATATTGACTTCGGTTCCGTTATTTCTGCAGTTGAAGGAACACTTGGCGTAACGGCCGTAAAAATCGCAGCCTATCGCCGCGGTCAAGGCCGCGTGATTACCGAGCGTAAAGTTACGTGCGATTTCGTAGCAATGTCTGGCGGTTGGAATCCAGCCCTTCATCTCTGGTGTCATAATGGCGGTAAGATTAAATTTGATGATGCGTTGCAGGGATATCGCCCGGATCGCCACGCGGATCCGATGATCGCAATTGGTGCGGCCAATGGCACTATGGATTTAGCAAATACTTTAGCCGAGGCGCAAGCCGCCGGAGAAACCGCTGCAAAAGCCGCCAATTCAAAAGTGAAGATTGCGAAATCTAAAGCGCCAGTGATTGTAGAACCCAAACGCGGAGCACTCGAAGCTTTGTGGTTTGCACCGGCTACTGGCAACTACAATGAAGGCAACAAGCACTTCATTGATTATCAAAACGATGTGACAGTGGCCGACCTCGAACTGGCCCAGCGCGAAGGGTTTGAATCCGTTGAACATACCAAACGTTACACGACTTTTGGCATGGCAACCGACCAAGGTAAGACCTCAAACCTCAATGGTCTTGGTGTGTTGGCTGAAGCCACGGGTAAAATCATTCCTGAAATTGGTATCACCACTTTCCGTCCGCCTTACACACCGTTTTCGTTTGGTTCAATCGCTGGTGTATTGACGGGCAAGCTTTTCTTGCCAATCAGGCGCACACCAATTTTCCAATGGCATACCGATAAGAACGCAACCTTTGAACCCATCGGCCAATGGCGCCGCGCTTACACCTATACCGGCATCGGTGAAACCAAACACCGTTCGATTAATCGTGAAATCCTCAGTGTACGGAATAACGTTGGCCTGCTTGATGCGTCCACACTTGGTAAGATCGAAATCAAAGGGCCGGATGCCGCCGAATTCTTAGACCGCATGTATACAAACATGTTCTCAACCCTGAAAATCGGTAAATGCCGCTATGGCTTGATGATGAATGAGTTGGGTTTCTTGACCGATGACGGTGTTACGGTTCGTCTCGCCGATGATCATTTCTTGATGCACACCACATCCGGTGGTGCCGACCGGATTGCGGCCCATTTAGAAGAATGGCTGCAAACCGAATGGACGCATTACAAAGTTTTTGTCACACCCGTGACTGAACAATGGGCGCAGTTTGCCATTGCTGGACCAAAAGCCCGCGACGTGTTGCAAGTTCTTGGTGTCGATTTCGATCTCTCAAACGAAGCCTTCCCGCATATGTCATTCGTCGAGGGGAAGCTTGGTGGCTATCCGGTCCGCGTGTACCGCATCAGTTTCTCGGGCGAGCTGTCCTATGAAGTGGCCACACCATCAAACATGGGTCGTGGACTTTGGGATGCGATCATCAAAGCAGGCGATGCTCACGGCTTAGAAGCCTATGGCACCGAGGCCTTGCACGTCCTTCGCGCCGAAAAAGGTTACATTGTTGTAGGCGATGAAACTGATGGTACGGCCACGCCAATTGACGTTGGTCTCGATGGTTTGGTCTCCAAAAAGAAAGCTGATTTCTTGGGCAAACGCTCGCTGGAACAGTCTTATCTCAAAGGACCAAACCGCAAACAACTCGTTGGCCTCCTGACCGAAAATCCAGAAGACGTTTTGCCGGACGGCGCTTATGCGGTGCGCGAGGTCAAAGACAAACCACCGATGGAAATGATTGGCCAGGTCACATCAAGCTATCATTCGCCAACGCTTAATCGGTCGATTGCCATGGCGCTCATTCAAAATGGCCGGGCGCGAATGGGAGAGACTTTGGACTTCCCAATCGAAGGCAAAGTCTTACGCGCCAAAATTGTTGACCCTGTATTCTACGATAAAGAAGGGGCTCGCCTCCATGTCTGACCTTCAATTCGAATCCGCCCTCGCCCATGTTGGCGTGCCATCTGGCCTTTGCATTGAGATGCGAGAAATTGCTGATCGCGGTATGATTGATTTGCGCGGTGCTGCGAGCGATAAAAAATTCCTCGCCGCTGTCAAAGCTGAGCTTGGCATTGATTTACCAAAACTTGCGCGCACATCCGTGTCGTGGGGTGAAATCAAAGTGCTGTGGCTGTCAACCGATCAATGGTTGATCCTGTGTCCGCGCGCCAAAGCCATCACTTTGCAAAATGCGCTCCGGAAATCATTGGGCGCAATCCATTCGCTTGTTGTTGACGTGTCTGACATGCGAACAATTATCCGCATCGAAGGGGAAGCCACGCGCCAAGTTTTAATGAAGGGATCATCCCTCGATTTTCTAAGCGATGATTACAAACCCGGAACCATCCGCCGTTTGCGCTTTGCTGAAATCGGCGCGCTCGTTCATGTGATCGAGCAAGACGTTTTTGATATCTACGTCTTCCGCTCCTATGCCGACTATGCTTGGGAATTTTTATTGGCGACAGCAAAGCAATCAAGCCATGTGCAACTCTTCGGGAAGCAAACTTAAACTGCGCATTCCACGTCGGTCAGCCTAAAATCATCGCCTTTAAACAACAGCGGCATGCCTTCCATTTTTGCTAGCGCATATGACATGCAGTCGCCGTAGTTTAATTGTGCGGGATGGCCTTGGCCTTTCCCGTATTTCAAAAAAGCATCAATAGAAAGCTGCGCCGCCTTGCTATCGAATGCGACGATCTCAATTCTAGCGAGGCCAACGATTGCTTTTACTTCCGCGCAACCTTGCGGGCCCAACACGCGGGTCGCAGCCATACTGGCTTCGAGAAAAGTTGGAGCAGAGATCCGCGATAAACGGGACTGCTTCAGTGCGCTGGCAAAAATATCCGCGTCGGCCTCTCCGAAAATGACTGCCAAAATCGCTGATGAATCCACAGTGATCATTTTGGTAAGCCGAACTCATCGTAAAGAATGTTATCAGGATGTCTATCGTCAAGCACAGGAAGTGCTGCAACGCGGGCTTGAATAGCCCTGATCTCGTCCCAGAAACTGTCGTTTGGAGGCGCCGACTTGATGGCTTTCTCACGCTTTATCTCGCGGATAAGCGCATCGTTCACAGCTTGGGTTAAGGGCTTCCCGGTTAACTTCGCCAAGACGCGGGCGTTTTCTTCAACTTCTCTATTCTTAATACTCAAAGCCATCGGACTACCTACTACCTAATTTTCTACCTGCTACCTAGATAGCATAGAATTGTAGTTTGTTCAAATTGGGCGCATGGTTAGAATATTGTTCCTGCTGGGAATGCATTACCAATGAAACGCTTTGCTCTAGCACTTACGCTTTCAATAATCGCAATGCCTGCAATGGCCGAAGATTGCCAATGTCGTGCAGGCGGCCAAAGTTACAGTCAGGGCCAGACTGCTTGCGTTTTCGGCAAGCTCTCCCGCTGTGCCATGAACCAGAATGTAGCGAGTTGGAAGGTTATTTCCGGCACATGCCTCGTCTCAGAACAAGGCAGTGAACCCGCCTCACTTCCCTTTCGACCCCAACCAGTCAAACAACTTATCAAAGCCGCCAAATGGATACATGTGCGGGCTATGGATGTTTAATTCTGGTTTGTCGAAATGGAGTGTCGCCAGTTGATCGCAGAATTCATCTGGGGCCGAAACCGTCAGTAACTTCGTGATGTTCAAGGCTTGCTTGCGAATGAAGCGGGCAGAATTGCCGACGCCACACATGGCGGCATATTTGACCAAGGTTTTGATCGAAGCTGGTCCCGGAACGCCAACGCGGATTGGCAAATCAATGCCAGCTTCACGCAATTGTCTGGCCCAAAAAGCCAATGGGCCAGCGTCAAACAAAAATTGTGTAGCGATGAAACCTTGCAAACCTTTGGATTTGATCCAAGCTTGTTTTTCGAGCAACGCGGAAAGTAAAACTGCTTCACCGTGAATTTTGGTGATGTCGGGATTGCCTTCGGGATGGCCGGCGATGCCGATCGTGGTGATGCCGTTGGCTTCAAATACGCCGGTTTCCAACAATTGAATGGCCGAGTCAAATTTACCAATGGGGGTAGGCGCTCCGCCACCTAAAACCAAAACGCTGGTTACACCCGCAAGTTTGGCAAGATCAGAAATGCGGGCGGCGAGATCGGCTTCGTCAATCACGAAACGGGCCGGGATATGGGGAATGGGATCAAAACCAGCAGCCCGTAATGCAATTGCCGCCTGCAGTTGATTGGTCACATCGGATGGATCAATCAATGCGATAAACACCGCCGCGCCAGACGCTAATTTAGCAGCAAAAATTGGCAGCTTATCAATCTGCTTTGGTGTAATTTCGATCGACATCCGGCTCAAAAAAGCACCCACCGGATTTTCCATCGTGGCAGAGATAGCAGCTGTAATTGGGTTCGGTGCGTTCATGATCAGGATTCCTTACACTATCAAAATGAACGGAGATTTATTGTAAATCTAGATCGTGAGCGACAATCAACAAAGATTTACGACGGACCGTAGACGAACAGGTCGTTTTTGGTCTATGAATGGCGCTAACGGGCAATCAGGCTCATCCCTCTGAGGCATTCCAATGTTTGGCGATAAAGCAAGAGAACTGCCACAGTCTATCGCGCTCATTTTGGTGCCGGAATACACGATGATGCCCGTTGCATCCGCTATTGAGCCATTGCGGATCGCTAATCGGCTTTCTGAAAAGACACTTTACAAGTGGACAGTGCATTCTGCCGACGGCCAGCCAGTGGCGGCGTCTAACTCTATTCTCACGATGGTCAATGGCGACCTTGAAGCCATCCCCGGGGATGCCACCGTCATCGTTTGCGGTGGGTTGAATATACAACATCATTGCGACAAGCGCTTGCTCAACTGGCTCCGCAAAACCGCCCGCCGCCGGGCCGATATTGGAGCTGTCTGTACAGGTTCGCATATTCTCGCTGAAGCTGGCATTCTCAATGATTACCGCTGCACTATTCACTGGGAAAACTTGCCCGGATTCAACGAAGCCTTCCCAGATATTGAAGCCACTGGCGGTCTGTTTGAGATCGATGAAGATCGCTTTACTAGCGCTGGCGGCACAACTGCCCTTGATATGATGCTGACTTTGATCGCCAGCCAACATGGCGCTGATCTGGCGTCCGCCGTGGCAGAGGCGGTGTTGCATTCACCGATTAGACATCATAGCGAACACCAGCGCATGTCTTTGCCCGCTCGTATTGGTGCGCGACATCCAAAGCTCGTGATCATTATCGAAAAAATGGAAGAAAATCTGGAGGATCCACTTTCGCCCTCCACGCTGGCTAAAGAAACCGGGCTATCGACCCGACAGCTCGAACGGTTATTTCGCCGTTATCTTGATCGCTCACCAAAACGATACTATTTGGAGTTGCGATTGAAACGGGCGCGCTCATTGTTGCTGCAAACCGATATGTCGGTGATCAATGTAGCGCTGGCTTGCGGGTTTTCGTCACCATCCCATTTTTCCAAGTGTTACCGAGCGTTTTATGGCCGTACCCCGTACCGCGAACGCGGCATTCCGACCATAGAAATGGCCAAAAACACGGCCTAAAAAGGTTGGGGAGCAAGCCTCATGGCTCGCTCCCCGCAATGAAGAAGTCCCGCGACCGGGGGCAGTATACGGGTCGACTTCACTGATTCAATCCCAAAATCCACAACTATTAATTGCGTACTCCGCAAACCCCATAACGCTCAAAAAAATGCGATAAATGCAATTTTATGACACATGATTGGATACAATTTACTTTCTTGAAATGAAAAATCAATGGAATTCTTTCAGTTTTTTCATAACATTAGTTGATTTAATGCGAGGCGATACTTGTAAAACTTTCGATCAACTATAGGCTGCATATCCAATATCAGAATATTTATTTTCCGGTGATGTTTGCTGGCAACGTGAGTTTTGTAATCAAGCCGGTACCAATTGAATTGGCGAGCGCGAGCCCACCACCATACATTTGTGCGGTTTCAAGCACGATTGATAGTCCCAATCCTGAGCCAGGTTTTGTTTCATCCAAACGGCGGCCGCGCTTTACGGCTTCTGCCCACAAATGCTCTGGTAACCCCGGCCCATCGTCTTCCACCTCAATCACAAGCCACAACCTGCCATCATCGCGTTTAGCGTTAGAAATTTCAGCAGAAACCTTAACTTTGGCGGCGGCCCATTTGCAGGCGTTATCCAGCAGGTTGCCCGCCATTTCCTCCAAATCCTGACGCTCGCCACGAAAACGCAGGTTTTCGGCAACATTAACTTCGACTATAATACCTCGGTCCCGATTGATCCGCATCAGCGTGCGGCCTAGGCCTTCGAGCACCGGAGCCACTTCGCAATTCGCACCGATGGTTTGGGCGCTGGCGGCCCTTCTGGCACGGTCCAAATACATGGTCACATGGTCACGCATGATTTGAGTTTGTTGCTCAACTTTTTGCGCCAAAGGGCCTTTGCTTTCGCGCGCCTCATTGGTCAAAACACTGAGTGGCGTTTTTAAAGCATGGGCCAAATTTCCAACTTGGGTTCGGGCCCGTTCAATCACCTCAGTATTGGCTTGGATGAGCAAATTGAGTTCGTCGGCTACGGGTTGCAGTTCAGATGGAAAATCTCCCGTTAGTTTTTCTGTCGTCCCGTTGCGAATATCCGCCAGGCTTTCTTGCATACGCCGCAAAGGACGAAGTCCGAGGTAGACTTGCAAAAAAACCGCAGCAAGTAAGCCCAGACCGAGTGTTCCCAGAACAAAAAACAATGTCCTTTGAAAGGCAGCAATTTCGGTTTTTAATTCATCAAAATTCCCTGCGACCAAGAACGAGAATTCTTCATCACCACCGAAGAGTTTAAATTTCTGCTCAATCACCCGAAGTCGCTTGTTTTCAGCATCAACCATGTAAAACGCTGCAATCTGTTCCTTATCGCGCAAAGCGAGCATTTCAGATGTAGGTACTAATCTTTGCTCAAGCAGAGACTCGGAGGCCAACTCGCCGATTGCGCGGTCTGCAGGTGGTGAAACTTGCCAATACCAACCTGAGAGGGGTAGGGAAAACCGCGCATCGGCAAGTGGACTTTGCATTCCCGGTGCGCCATCGGTGCCAAGCTCGACATTAGCCAAAAGCGTGTCGAGTGCGGCGCGAAGTCTTGCGTCAAAATTGCGCTCAACGGCGGATTGGAACAGGCCTGCCAAAAGCAATCCAGCGCTTGCCAATAATACAATGGCAACAATGGCCGAAGAAATCGTCAGACGGAGAGAAAGTGAATTAACCCGCATTATCCGGCTCGGACACGCAATATCCCATGCCGCGGATGGTGTGCAAAACGTCAACGCCTAATTTTTTTCGTAACCGACCTACGAAGACTTCAATCGTGTTCGAATCCCGGTCAAAATCTTGGTCATAGAGATGTTCAACCAGCTCAGTGCGCGAAACCACTTTGCCGCGATGATGCATCAAGTACGACAGCAAACGAAATTCCAACGAGGTGAGTTTAATCGCATTGCCATTAACGGTTACGCGGGCACCCTTGGTATCTAGCTCCAAGGGCCCACAGGTTAACTCGCTGGTGGCATGGCCTTGAGCCCGGCGCAAAAGAGCGCGCACGCGGGCTAAAACTTCTTCCATGTGAAAGGGCTTGGCGACGTAATCATCAGCACCGGCATCAAAACCCGCCACCTTATCGCTCCAGCGATCCCGCGCGGTTAAAATCAAAACCGGCATTTTTTTGCCAGCGCGCCGCCATTTTTCTAAAACGCTCACGCCATCTAAAATCGGCAGACCAAGATCGAGCACCACGCAATCATAGGGTTCAGTGTCACCTAGAAAATGGCCCTCTTCGCCATCCATCGCTTTATCAATAACATAACCTGCATCGCCCAAGGCGCTCACCAATTGGCGGTTCAGGTCGGGATCATCCTCAACGACTAATATGCGCATGGTTTATTCACCGTTCTCTTGTGCCCGCACAACCTATTGGATCGACCCGCTAGAGCCATCCACGGTTACACGCGCTACAGCGTTATTTGCGCGTAAGGTTACAGCATAATCGCCGGAGGGCAAGAGCTTCACACCAACCACAGTAGAGTTAGGGATCGAGCGCTTCGCAATGGCCGCCGCTTGCGAAGGTTTGATTTTTGCCAATAATGGCAAAGGCGGCTTGACACTGGGTTGAACAATGCGCGGCACAATACGAATTTGTGTCTGCAGCCGCACCTGCGCCACCGCCGGCTCAGTGGCCACTAAGGCCACTGCCAGCAATCCAGCAATGTGAAGCAATTTGTTCATCTCAGTCCTTATCCTATTGTGCACTGCATATAGGCGAAGGAAGCTGAATGGAGGATGAATGGGGCAGGAGAACTGCCAAATATTGGTCTTCAGAATCTTATCTGGCTGATTAATATGACTAATTTTTGTCATTTTCTGCTGGCGATCGCTGCTGGCTTCCTCAATATAACATTCGTTTTTGGCCCCCCAAACACCTCCCCCGATATCTTCTCCAAGCTCCTACCCCCGACATAGCCGCCAACACCAATGCTCAAAAAATCCCAGAAACCTTCCGGCAAGGATTGCCAACGGGGGTTGAAGGGCACGGCGTAACCGAAAATCAGATCAGCCAAAGGTAGCGCAAAGCCGACCAGAATCAGAAAACCCATCAAGACCACCATCAGCATAGGCCGCCAGCTGCGGGTGAGCCAATGTTCGGATTTCACTTCTGCGAGGACGATGCCTTGTTGCAGTTCTAAACTGGCGCCGAGGTGCGTCAACAAACTGCCTTCAAGCTCCGCTTTCAGTTTCCGGCGCAGTTCGAGATCAGCCACAAAGGCATCGAGAATTTTTGTGAGCGGTCCGCTCATCAAGCCCGTTACCGTATTCAAAATCAATTGCGTTGCCAAAGCCATGTCAAAATCCTTTTCCAAAATGTTATCTTTTGTGTGGGTTCGGAAATTGGTGTGGCGAATAATTCGCCTTCAGCTTTCCGCCGTCGGACTAAGCCGCGCAATGTGCGCCCGCCCGCTTTCACCCATAATTCCAAACGCACAGGAACTTGGTCAAATTCCTCAGTATTAACGGCGCGCAATACGCTCGATTTCAAAAAATTCCGGGGACCCACGTTATATGTAAAAGACACCAACGCTGAAAACTGATTGGCATTGAGCGGCACTTTCACAGCGCGCCGAACCACTGCACTAAAGGTTTCAACATCACGCGCTAAAATTTCAGATGCTTGTGCTTCGCTGATGTCTTGCCCAGAAAAAACTTGGGGTGCACCAGCGGCTGATGTATGGCCATAACCAATTGTCCAGATGCCAACGGGGTCGCGGTATGCACCCCCACGAAACCCCTCAAATTCTTTGATCAATGTAAGTCCGGCTGCATTCAGTTCCATGCTGTCACCGTTGCGCCAAAAGCATGGGCAAATAGCGTCCAGCCATTGCGCCGAGCGTTGATGCTAAGCCCAACAACAAAATCAGCGTGCGCCAGCCACCGCGCATGGTCACCAACGCATCGCGGATTTCGCGGACGTCTGACCTTATCCCTTGCAACTCAGTTTCAACCGTTTGCATGCGCGCTTCAAGGGAGCCTACTTCGCGTTCAATATTTGTCATTTTCACCAACATGTCATGATGATCAAACCATCGCCACCGCGCCCGCCAGCACCGCCGGTAACGCCTGCGCCACCACCACCGCCGCCAGAACCAATGGCACCATTGCCGCCAGCACCACCAACGCCCGCACCATTGCTGCCACCGCCAGAGCCACCACATCCGCCAAAGGGAACATTAGAAAAGAAGCCATCGCCACCGTTCCCACCTGCCGCTAAGCCGCCGGGGATCGATGGAAACCAACCGCCGCCAGTAATGGCGCCGCCAGCAAAGTTTGTGTTGGTTGTGCCAACGCCTGCTCCGCCCGCACCACCACTCAAAGGCAGATTTGAATTTCCGAAAACGGTAAAGGCACCTGCAGCCCCAGTTTGCACTCCACCTGCCCCTCCGATCACACCCGCATTGGCAAGAAAATTGGAGAGGAACCCAAGACAAGAAATTGCCGCAACTGGTGCGGCTATCCCTGAAGCACCTGCTGCGGCTGCTGTGCCTGCACCGCCACCTCCACCCACGTTGCTTGAGCCAATAATCAAACGGTTTTGAACTAAAGAGTTCGGGGCAACACACACAAAACTAAATGTTGATGCTGGTGATCCTGCCGCTCCCGCAGCACCCCCTAAGCCGCCTAGACCAACATTGCAGTAGAGAAGGTCAGGCAAGCGATCTAATGGAATTTCCAGCCTTGCTATACCGCCAGACCCGCCGCCTCCACCACCGCCTCTTGCTGTGGCCACTGCACCGCTAAACCCACCGCCGCCACCGCCGCCGCCCGTAATTGCGGTCACAAACAACATCGATTTACCGCGCGGTTTTCGCCACACTTGCCAATCGTCCAAGCCCAACGCTCGGAACATTATAGTCTCTGCGCCATTTTGGGCCGATGGCAAATGGCCCGTATCAAGCATTAATATTCACCACCAATAATGGTCAGAGCAAAACCTGCTGCAACCGCTGTACCGAGGGTGCAATTGATTTTCATTGTTGCTGGTAAGATAAAGTTCAATGCCAACTCAAAGCTCGGCAAAGATGCTGTTTCGATCCCCGCGGTTGCAGGCAAAGTGAATTCTGCAATCAAACTATTGTTAGCGGCCGTCGCATTCGTCAAACCATTGTTGATGAACACCCGCAACACGGTTGCAACATTAGTCCCCAGCGGACGCGCAATAATTTTATGAAGAAAATTCCCCTCTGCGCCACCCGTGAAAACCGTGGCCACAGTGCCTGTGCCATCCTTTGCCGTGTTGGCTGCCGATAGTGGGGCAGCACTCCATTGCACAGCACCTTTTTTGCTAAAAATTGGATTGTTGTTCGCTGGCATATTTGCCTCCTGTTAAAGTGCTATAAAATTTGCGGCATGGATCTGGCCGTGGTTGTTTTGGCCTGTTAAAGTCACTGCACCTGTGCTGGCATTCACTACGATTGCCTCAGTCCAAGTGCTGCCATCGGCGCTTACTTTCAGGCGAAAATGATCATCGCCCGCAAGACCAAACTCGGCGCGACCGCTATAATTCGTTTGAAACAAAACAGAGGCCGTATCGCCATTAGCGTTCTTGTTGATTTTAAGAAGATGACCCGCACCTGCATGATTGAACAAACTATTGGCAGACGCCACGGTCAATTTATTACTAGCGTCCGCTGTTGCATTCACTCCGAGCAGTGAAAGATTTTGTAGAGCACTCGGAACGCCCGCCGCTCCCCATGTTGTGCCGTTAAATGTTAGACTGATATTTTCATCTGCAACCCACAAACTCCATCCGACTTTTGCGACGTGATACAACCAAGCATTATCCGTAAACTGAGCAATTTTACCCGCGTTTCCGGTCCATATTCCGGTCACTCCGGTTGGCAATAAATAACGATCACCATCTAGCGGAGCCCCCGGCGGGGATGTCACTACACGAGAGATAACACTGAGGTGCAATAATCCATCAATGAGCGTCAGCGCGTCATTTAAAGTGACGTGCTTTTGCGCTTGGGCCGCCGCTAAATATGGCAAGCTTAAATTTGTGGTATTAGACATAGACAATCCTTTCGAGGGAAGCGCCAACGCCACTGACAGCGCTGATCTGCGCGATATTCGCTGTGAAGCTGGTAGGAGTTGCACCAAAATCGGCGATCATGTTGGGGGCGGAGTAAAAATAGTTTGGAGAAACCAAAACAGCCCGACGTTTCAATGTTGTTCCATCACGAATATCAAGTTGGTAGCTTTCTGAGGCTTCCCCCAACGGTACATCATTGAGCTCCCAACTATCGCCATCCAGCCTTGTCCGCCGGATCCAACTCAAGTTGATATCGGGGCCCATGCGCTGGGTTTTCAAGTGCACTGGCGATAGTGGTCGTAAGCCCTTGCGTTGGCCTTGAAATGAGAGGGCCAAATAGGCGGCATGGCCATGATCAAGCGTTGCTGGTCCAAACCGCCAATTGCTCAATGCGCTGGCTTCGCTAAGATCAATTTGCGGCTGCACCACCGCGCTGTTCAACAAAATAAAATCTGATACCACTGGTCTTGCTATCAAAATCTCTGGGCCTGAACCTGCTTGCCCGCGCAACAAATTTCTGAGTCGATAAGTGTTGGTTGCGATCAATTCGGCATTCTGAAATTGTATGATTTCAAAGCCGGTTGCGGTGTTTCCAACGCACGCAATATTTGCGCCATTAAGAAATTGCTCCAAACTTACTGAAGCTAACGCTCCGTAATTCAAAATCACATCGAGCGTATTTGCGCGGTCCAAACGATGAACGGGCCCTGCTGCTAAAACTGAAGCAGTCGTTCCCATGGTCGCTTGAAAATCAATGCGGCGATTAAGTTCAAAACTAGCGGGGCCGGTTTGCTTGAAAATGTTCAAGCGATTTGGCCAAGGGCTGGCCTGCGCTGCCACCCAAGGTGCGGCGGGTTTATCTGTGGTGGCGATTGCGAGATCTAAAAATATCGCATCTGGCTGGCCATAGATTGGCGCTTCGGCACTCGCCGTTAGTCGCGACTTTGCGGGTGGTGCGTCATAGGCCGCGCGATTAAAACCAACCGCCTCAATCTTTCGTGCTGCGCCATCCATGATCTGCACAATGCGAAAATCTTGATTGCCAATCGTCACAACATCGCCGGGCTCTAATGTCTGCATTGTTGTGCCCACGGCAAAGCTTGCTTTCGTGCGTGCGAGAGCTGCCTCTTGCAGGGCCACATCAGCGCAGCCTTGCGCTACTGACTGGCTAACCGCAGCCCCGAGATTTAGCGTCACATCGCGCGCGGAATTTCCAGTGCTTCGGCGCTGCTCAACCGCGGCATTGCGATAGTCTAAACCAGATTCAGCATAGACCACACGAATGGCATTCGGTTGTTCCGACTCTTGGCCCCGGGTTTGGGTCAAAGCGTCGTCATCTGAAATCAAGCTATCGGCCGCAATCGTGATTGCCTTGGCATTCTTCCTTGTGCGAAACTTTAAAATGCCATCCGACTCTAAGCTATCAATTGAAAATGCCGCGAGCAATCCTTCGAGGGCTTCGCGCGCTGACATTGGCCGATCAATCGCAAAGCCATCAACCTGCCCCTCGACATCTGAAACATCAAAATTCTGAACGCCAAATTTCTTACATAGATGGCCAATTAACTGACCAAGATCAACAGCGCCCAACCGGCCATTTAACCAATGCCCACGCGCATGATTGACACCATCTGCCCAAATATCAGTACGGGCAGGAAAAGCCGGATAAGGCCGCGCATCCCAAGCCCAGAACACAATCCGTGCCGCATCCACCATTGGTAATCCGTAGACAGATGAAATTGGATTGTGGGAGCCTGCCGCACTCCAATAATCATTCAATACACTGACATATCGTTGCTGAATGAGATCGTCAGCTTGCCCGCCAGAGTAACGCGGCAATGCGCTTTCAGTTGACTTTGCATCATAAAATGCATTGGGCTCATTGGTCCCCTTGTTAATCGCCGGGCAACCGACTTCGGAGAGCCAAATCGGTTTTGATTGTGGAACCCACGCCGTGGCCGTCCCCGATTGAACGCCAAGTGGGCGATTGAAATGTTGCTGGTTCCACCAGGATTTTACGTCCTTGTAGCGGAACATCCACGGCTTGCCATATGCGCCATCAGTAATCGTCGTGCGGATTTGACTATCGCGATTAGCGGGACTGGCATAATACCAATCAAATCCTTCCCCGCCTGCAACGTTGCCCTTCAAATAATTGCGATCATAAATTGATGCCGCCAGCCCGGCATCAAGATGTGTCGCCCCATCGCGCCAGTCGCTCAGCGGCATATAGTTATCAATGCCAATCGCATCAATTGCGGATGAGGACCACAAGGGATCAAGATGAAAATAAATGTCGCCCGTGCCATCGCCGGGCTGATGCCCGAAGTACTCGGACCAGTCCGCGGCATAAGTAACTTTAGCCAAAGGCAACATCGCTTTCACATCATTAGCCAGCGTCACGAGAGCGTTCACAAATGGATAGATATTCGCGGCTGAGCGCAACGTCGAAAGCCCGCGCATTTCGCTGCCAATGATAAACCCATCAACGCCGCCTGCAATTTGGCAAAGCCTGGCATAATGTAAAATCATTCGGCGATAAGACCATTCAGCGGGACCCGAATAATTGACCGTTGTGCCACTGCCGCTGAAATGAGCGGGCGTTGCTGTGCCCACAAAATTCTGGATCTGCGTTGCACAAGCCGCTGTTTTATCAGGCGTCCCCGCCTGCCCCGGTGCCAAGCTTGCCGTAATGCGGCCGCGCCAAGGATATGCACTTTGTCCCGTGCCACCATAAGGATTTGGCAAAGAATTTTCCGTCGGAATATCCATCAATACGAAGGGATAGAAAATCACTTTTAACCCGCGCGCCTTCAAATCCAAAATCGCGCGGATTACACTGGCGTCTGATGGTGTGCCACCATATGCGGGTCCAGGGCCGGACAGGCTCACCGTATGTGCGCCACTCCGCGTCGTGCTGGACACCCGCCAAGTTTCGGGCTTCGTTGCCTTTGCTGCGTTATCAACACCGGGTATTATTTGGCAGGACCCGCAGCGTAAGTCAGTGCCAAACCACGCTGCAACCAATGATACTGCGCCTAAGTTTTTGCAAGTACCCTGAAGATCATTAATTGATAATGTCCAATCGCTGCGTGAGGCGGAAACATGGGCGTTCTCGGTGGCGGTTGCCCCTTT
>JAYUOP010000155.1:0-3339 GCA_043760745.1 Hyphomicrobiales bacterium | reverse complement strand
CAAAACCAAAATCCATTGCCGCCAAACTGCCCGTGATTTTCGCACTGATTGCTGGCGCGCTTGGCATTTACTGGTTTCAGAGCCCAGAACGCAAGGCGCTAAGTGGTGAAGAGGCTAAAATTGTGAACGATGGTGGCGGTTTGGCTAAATCCCTTGCGACCGGAAAAATGGCAGCGTTCCTTGTGCATGGTCAAGCTAAGTCCGTTGCCCCTTTGAATTTCACAACTGCCACCGGTGAGGCAAAAACGTTAGCGAATTGGTCTGGCAAGATCATATTGGTTAATCTCTGGGCTACATGGTGCGCGCCCTGCCGCAAAGAAATGCCGGATCTGGCAAAATTACAAACGGTACTCGGTGGAGCGGATTTTGAAGTCGTGGCGATTAGTGTTGATCGCAAAGGTGCGGAGGCGTCAGCGGCATTTTTGCAGGAAGCGGGGGCCGATCAACTTCAACTTTATCTCGACCCAAGTTCAAAAGTGCTGAATGATTTACAAGCGTTGGGATTGCCAGCGACGGTTTTAGTGGACCGCAAGGGCCAAGAGCTCGGACGCCTGTTAGGCCCAGCCGATTGGGCGAGCGATGACGCGCAAAATCTCATCAAAGCAGCGATAGCTTTGAAATAAATTTACCGGGTCGGAACTGGTTTCGCGCCGCGGTAATCATAAAAACCGCGCTTGGTTTTGCGGCCAAGCCATCCGGCTTCAACATATTTGACCAGTAAAGGACACGGCCGATATTTAGAATCGGCCAAGCCTTCGTGAAGCACTTGCATCACCGATAGACAAGTATCAAGACCGATGAAGTCAGCAAGCTCGAGAGGGCCCATGGGATGGCGTGCACCCAGTCGCATGGCGGTATCAATGGCTTCAACACCGCCTACCCCTTCATACAAAGTATAAATAGCTTCATTGATCATCGGCAGTAAAATGCGATTGACGATAAAAGCTGGAAAGTCTTCGGAGACCGCGATGGTTTTGTTAAGAGCCGAGGTAAACTCTTTAATCGCGTCGAAGGTTTCTGCATCTGTCACGATGCCTTTAATTAACTCGACCAATTCCATGACGGGAACCGGGTTCATAAAGTGAATGCCCATGAAGCGTTCTGGCCGATCCGTGACCGCGGCAAGTCGGGTAATAGAGATAGATGAGGTATTCGAGCCAAGTAGCGTTTTGGGGCTCAGGTGAGGGCAGAGGTCTTGGAAAATTTTTCTCTTTACGCTCTCGTTTTCAACTGCAGATTCGATAACCAGATCATAGTCTTTGAATTCCGCAAAACTTGGAACTGCAATAATCCTCGCCAAGGCTTGGTCGCGGGCAGTTTCAGTAATTTTCCCAGATTTCACTTGCCGCGACATATTGTTTTTAATTGTGGCGAGGCCAGCTGCAATGCGCTCAGGGGTGACATCATTAAGACCAACATCAAAACCATTGAGGGCGCAGGTGTGAGCGATGCCGCTGCCCATTTGGCCCGCACCAACGATGCCCACTTTTGCAATTTTCATTTCAGTTTACACTTTTTGCTTTTTGATATGATGGCAACGTAGAATGATCACGAAGGCAGGGCAAGCAACAATCATGTCACGCATATCTGGTGTGTAGGTTGTTGTTCTCGCGGTTGTTGCTAAGCGATGCTATTACCCGGCTATGAAAGTGGGTTTCTATGACTGAGATGAAAGTATCTGTGCCGCCAACGCTCGCACTTTGGGTTCTCCTGTTTGGTAATTTTGTGATTGGCACCGGCGTTTTGTTGCCAGCGGGATTGCTGAGCCAATTGGCGAGTGAGTTATCAGTCAGCGTGAGTACTGCTGGGTTTCTGATGCTGGCTGGTGGGTTAGTCGTTGGGCTTGGCGCGCCATCGGTTGCTGCACTCACCAGTAAAGTTGATCGCCGTTATCTCCTAACATTTGCAATGGTGTTATTTGGTGTTGGCCACGGTCTATCGGCCATCTCGCCTGATTTCTGGACTTTGCTAGTGATTAGATCTGTCATGATCGTTGCGGCAGCAATTTTCTCTCCGCAAGCGGCGGCAACGGTTGGTCTTATTGTTCCTCTTGAAAAACGATCCTCGACAATCGCATTTATTTTTATTGGCTGGTCGGCAGCCTCGGTTGTGGGCATTCCATTGGGTGGTCTTTTGGCAGCGAGCTTTGGTTGGCGCGACGTATTTATTGGCGTGGCGCTACTTTGTTTTGTTTCGGCTCTCGGCGTGTGGCTAACGCTACCGCAGAATTTGCGGGTGGCTCCGCTCAATTTGGCGGCGTGGGCTAAGACTTTCTCATCGCCTGCACTGCTTTGTGTTTTGGCGGTCACGCTCTTCAGTATGGCAGGGCAATTTACAGTGTTTAGCTATTTAGCGCCGATCTTAGTGGGCGCATACCAAGGCGGGCCAAAAGAGATTGCGACGGCCTTTGCGGTAGCTGGATTATTTGGCGTGATTGGGAATTATCTTGCAGCAAGGCTGGCTGGGCGCTTCGCGGTCGACCAAGTGATTGGGGTTGCGGTTTTTGGGATTGCTCTGGGCCTTGGCGTCTTTGCGCTGTTTTTCGGCAATTATGTTATGGCACTGGTCGGGCTTGGGATTTGGGGCTTAGGTTCGTTTTCATCGAACTCATTGCAGCAAAGTCGACTAGTGGCTCTAGCACCGCCGCTGGCTTCCGCCACAGTCGCACTTAACACAGCAGTGGTTTATGTTGGCCAAGCGGTCGGCGCGGGTGTTGGTGGGTTTTTGATTACGGGTGGAGCAAGTGCCGCTTCTGCTTGGGCAGCGGCCGTATTTTTGCTGGCGGCACTCGGACTATCATTAACCGCCAGCAAACTTAAGACGTGAAATTGTTACTTGGCTAAGGCCGCATCAAGCTCTGGTACGGCAGCGAAGAGATCAGCTACCAGACCGAAATCTGCAACTTGGAAAATCGGGGCTTCTTCATCTTTGTTGATCGCCACAATGATTTTCGAATCCTTCATGCCAGCGAGATGCTGAATGGCGCCTGAAATGCCGACAGCAATATAAAGATCTGGAGCAACAACTTTGCCGGTTTGACCGACTTGATAATCGTTCGGCACATAGCCCGCGTCGACCGCGGCGCGCGATGCGCCGACGCCTGCGCCGAGCTTGTCGGCCAGCGGGATGATGATCTGCTGAAAGGTTGCCGCATCCTTGAGCGCCCGCCCGCCCGAGACGATGATCTTGGCGCTGGTCAGCTCGGGCCGCTCGCTCTTGGCAATTTCCGAACCGACGAAGCTGGAGGTGTCCGAGCCGGCTGCTGCTGCGACCGCCTCGACGCTGCCCGATCCGCCGCTGGTTTCCGCCTTGGCAAAGGCGGTGCCGCGCACCGTGATG
>JAYUOP010000154.1:0-8393 GCA_043760745.1 Hyphomicrobiales bacterium | reverse complement strand
ATAAACCGATTATGGTGTTGCACTTCGTTTGTGAACTCAGGGGATCCAGCTTTAATCAACTGTAACAGTAAGTTAGCTGGATCCCGGCCTGCGCCGGGAAGACGGATACTTAAAGTAAAATTCTTAAAACCGAAAAACCTTTTCAGGCAACTTCCAACGATATAGACCCCAATGGTCCGCTAAGAGATTTGAAGACTTAAAATTTGCGCGGTCTATCACTAAAAAACCCTACAATCGCCCCACCGGTCATTTCCTGGGGTGCTCGCGTTGTGCTTGGGAATGTGATTGGCAATCCCTTCAAACACCTGACACCAAGATAGGCCCATGCCTCAGCTTCCATGGCGTCACCGTTGAAGTTGGCGACTTCGGCAGTAATGAAGCGCGCGTCTCGGGTTTGGAAATATTTCATAATGGCGGGGTTATGGCGACCACCTCCGCAGATAATGATTTGCTTTGGTGGTGTAGGCAACCAATTCAGACTCATGAGAATAGATTGACAGGTAAACGCTACAAGCGTTGCAGCGCCATCTGTTGGTGACAGGCCGTCCAAATTTATGCCCGAAAAACTATTTCGGTCTAAAGACTTTGGTGGCGGGCTATTGAAATAAGAATTAGCGATTGCAGCACTCAGCATCGCTTCATCGACCTTACCACTGAGTGCCAATGCGCCATCAGTGTCTTGCGGCTCACCCAAATGGTGCATAGTCCAATCATTGAGCATGGCGTTGCCGGGGCCTGTATCAAAGGCTAGCATTGCGCCGTCAGCACCAATCCACGTGATATTGCCAACGCCACCAATATTAATGAAGGCCACGGGCCGCTCCAGCAATTGAGCTGCCAAAGCGCGATGATAAACAGGAACCAATGGTGCACCCTGGCCACCCGCCGCAACATCAGCGGCGCGGAGATCGTAAGCTACGGGAACGCGTAAAGCGCGCGCGAGCTGCTGAGCATTACCCAATTGGACGGTGACTTTTTGTGCTGGGCGATGGAGTACAGTTTGACCATGGAAACTTACGAGATCGATATCAGCGTTGGTCAAACCATGCTCACCACAAAAAGCTTTCGCGGCAGCGATATGCCAATCGGTTAGCTCGTGTTCGACATCGGCCAAGCAGCCCGGGCGTTGGTCGCGTTCCGTAATAGACAATGCATCACGCAAAGCGTGTCGTAGGAATTCTTGTTGATCAGCTGTGTATGGGAAGGTGGCCGATGCCCCACGTTCAACGATATTTTCGCCATCAGTTTTGATAAGCGCAATATCTATGCCATCCAGCGACGTTCCAGACATAAGGCCAAGTGCAGTTGTGAGTTTTGACACGTCAGTTTCCCGTGCTAAGAGCTTCTAAATTATGAGCACATTTAAGTCTGATTTCCTTAACACTCTTTCAACCCGCGGCTATATTCATCAATGCAGCGATGGCGCCGGATTGGATGCACTTGCCGCGCAGAACAAAGTCACAGCCTATATTGGCTTTGATTGCACAGCGCGGTCATTGCATGTGGGCTCATTGGTTCAAATTATGCTGCTGCATTGGGCGCAGCAGACTGGGCAAAAAGCGATTGCTTTGATGGGTGGCGGAACAACGCGCGTGGGCGACCCATCGGGCCGCGATGAAAGCCGCAAGATGCTAACGCTTGAAGATATCGAAGATAACAAGCGCGGCATTCAGCAGGTGTTTGATAAATTCTTGAAATTTGGCGATGGTCCAAAAGACGCTATCATGGTGGATAACGCCGAATGGTTAGCCAAGTTGAACTACCTCGATATGCTGAGAGACGTTGGTAAACATTTCTCCGTCAACCGCATGATCGCTATGGATTCGGTTAAGTTGCGCTTAGAGCGCGAGCATGAAATGTCCTTCATCGAGTTTAACTACATGGTCTTGCAGGCTTATGATTTTGCAGAATTATCGCGGCGTTATGGTTGTAATCTGCAAATGGGTGGATCGGACCAATGGGGCAATATTATCAACGGCATTGATCTTGGTCGCCGCATGGGAACCGAACAACTTTACGCTGTGACTACACCTTTGATCACTTTGGCATCGGGCGCTAAAATGGGAAAGACGGCCAGTGGAGCGGTTTGGTTGAATGCGGATATGCGAAGCCCCTACGAATATTGGCAGTTTTGGCGCAACACTGAAGACGCCGATGTTGCTAAGTTTTTGAAACTTTTTACCACGATGGACTTGAGCGAAATCGCCAAATTGGCAGCGCTTGGTGGATCAGAAATCAACGAAGCAAAGAAGATTTTGGCCAATGAAGCGACGAAGCTTTTGCATGGTGCGGATGCAGCAGCAATGGCCGGCGAAACCGCCCGCAAAACCTTTGAAGAAGGTGTGAATGCGGCTGGATTACCGACCGTCGAAATGGATTTGAAGTTGGGGGTTGGCGTGTTGCAAGCGGCGGTTTTGGCTGGCCTGTGCAATTCAAATGGCGATGCACGCCGCCAAATTCAGGGCGGCGCTATGCGGGTGAATGATATCGCGGTCAGCGATGATAAACAGATTTTGACCTTAACGGATTGCCAAAGCGATGGTGCGATTAAGCTTTCGCTGGGTAAGAAAAAACACGTTTTGTTGAAACCGATTTAATCGGTACTGGTGCGGCGCTTATCGAACTGAGATGGCGCTCCACCACCATTGCTGAACTCAAAGAACTTACGCAAAATTCCAGGTGCTAAAGCAGAAATTGGATTCATTTGAAATTTTGGCTTAGCAGTTGTACCGCTCATTGCGAAAGTGACGCCGAATATTCCTTCATTATTGCCACCGGTCAAGATATCGCCAATCAGCGGAATTTCGCCGATGGCGGAATTAATGGCATAAGCTGGAATAAAGGTTCCTGTGATGTCTACTGCCCCATCGGATTTGCGAATGATTCCGGATGCGGTCGCACCAAGGTCATTTCCACGGAGCAACGTATCCCCAATGCGGATGAATTTTGCATCGCTAGTGAAGGGCAAGTTGAGACGCTTGAAACTTAAGCCAGACTTTCGCGGGCCAGATTTTTTGGCGCGGCCGCGATCATCAAGTTCTGCTAAAGCGGCTTCATTTCGAACGTCAAAATTGCGTAAATTTAATCGCCCATCGCGCAAGCTCGAGGTGGCGTCATTGGCAAGATTGGCGATGAGTTCGAATTGACCGCCAGCCACTTTTGCGTAGAAGTTTGATGCTCGCAAAACAGCTCCAGCATCGGTGCTTATGATCCGTAATTCTCGGCCGTCAGCATTTGGATTTATGCGGACCGCAACCGATTGGCCACTCAAGAATTTGCCATTGATGTCAGCGGAAACAATAGTGCCGCCTCTGGTGTCCAGAGCAGCAGTTAAGTCTTGCACGATCTCCCCACGAAATGTGTAAACCTTGTCAAAGCGGGCGTTGACGATTAACTTTGCTTTGCCGGTAGACTTTGATCCGGTGCCGCCAGATGGTTTCGCAGAAGGAGACGTTAGCGCCTTAATGTATGGTCTGGCGTCAAACGTTTTTCCCGTTAATGATACATCATAACCACCATCGCGCGGTTCAACGCGCACCGCAAAAGATGTCTCTTCATCAAGGCTGACTTGTTTGAGATTGACAACACGAAGTGCCCCTCCTTTGGCGATTTCTAAATCGCCGCGCAGGGTCAAATTATCTCCTGTTACGACAAAGTCTTCAACGATGACTCCACCTTTGGTTTGGGGCGCAACGGTAAAAGTGGCCTTGGTTTTTGCAGTTGCTGGCCGGTTATAACTCATCGCTTTTAAACGCAATGATACTTCAGAGAGATCAGCATCAACTTTGAACGCTGATCCCGCTGTTTCCAGATTTTCAAATGTAGCGGTAACAGGAACAGACCCGCTCATGAACTCGGATAACCGCAAATTTAATGCAGCCCTGCCCTTTTCATCCAACACGGCATTTACAACAGCGGTCTGTTTAGAATTGGCACCACTGGTTTTGCTCCATTGCACTTTTGCCGACACGCCATTTAACTTTGCCGGCCCTTTTACAACAACACCTGTTTTGGCGATTTCGACATCAAAGTCGCCGTCAGTAAGACTGATCCCGGGGGCAACATTTGCCACAGCAGCATCGGTTAATTTCAACTTTGTAGTAACGATCACACGTTCTTTAGGAACGTTTTTTATCAATGGAAATTTCAATCCGATGACGGCGTTACCTTGGCCACTCACGCGGCTGGCTTTTTCAGCATCGCCTTTCAACAAGTTCAAAGCGGGTAAGTTTGCGTAGCTGAGTAAAGATTGAATATCACTCGATACATCAAAAGAAAATACACCGGGGACAACTTCATTTAAGAGGCCATCAACCAGAATCAATCCGGTATTCAGCGTAATGATTTTGCCGTTCTCAAGTGTCACTTTACCTTTATCAATTTTCAATTCAAATTTGTTGCCTTGAAGATGCCCGACACCTGCCGCGTTTGTGAGCTCTGGAAGGTCTTTAAAATATCGTGAAGAAACGTTTGCTAAATTGAATTTGAAGTCAATTGTATCATTTGCCAAAAATCGCTTTTCTTTGGATTTGGCGAGTTCATTTTCTTTTAAATTGACCGTAAACGTCCCGTCGGTAATCCGTCCACTGATGATATTATTCTGCACCCAATCGCGGGTTTTTGGCGTGATGATTGGTGGCCAGAGTTTTTTGAGTAAATCTGACGAAACATCGCGCAGGCGACCGGCCAGATTTATGCCCGCTGATTCTTCGCCGCCGGAGATAATTCCGCGCAAACGCACACCAGCATCACCTGACATTACTACAAGATCGTCAATAACCAGTTTGGCCTCCTCTACGGCGGCTTTTCCAACAAACTCAATCCGATCTATGCGAACAATGTCTTTATCATCTGTTTTTGGATCGACGTTTTGCGCTTTGAGATCAATGCTGATAGCCGAGATTCGACCATCTGCTTCACGCACAGGGCCAACTGCACCAGTGAGTTCAGATTTAGTGCCGCCAATAATAAATAGTGAATCTGTAAGTTTAAAATTTTGCGCGGTCGGATCGTATGCAATGCGCAGTGAACCTTGATCTATTTTTAGTGGTTGGGCAATGTAGTCTGGCAAACCTAATACACCAGCCCCAGCCGCCAATTCAGCTGTGCCTGTCACAAGATCGCCAGTTGCACTTACTTCAAACTCAGCTTGGCCGGAAAGTGCAATATCCATACGGGCAAGTTGCCCTAGCGCGTAAATCTTATCGGCCACAGATGATGGAATAAAGTTCTCTATCCGTGTACTGACGGAAAATGATTTGGTTTGCCGACGATAAGTTGCCGAAATCTCGGCATTCCATGGTGCAGCACTCGTGGCAATTGAAGCTTTGCCAAAAACAACAAAACCATAAGGCATGCGACGGAAAGTTAAATCGGTATTTGGTGCAAGCCAATTCGCATCATTTGCCTCATCATAAATGGAAAGCTCAGCTTGCGTTATGCGAATTGTTTCGAGCGTTGAAATAGAATTCTGTTCATCACTATTGGTTATCAGTTCAAGAAATTTGGCTGATGACGGATCAGATACAGCAATCTGATCAACTTGCCCTTGTTCATCAATATCGGATTTACCACTATCACCTCGCGCGCTTAAATCCTCTAAGACAATAATCTCATTTACGGTATTGGGATTGACAGCAATGCCAAGATTGAACCCACCGTCTAGCTTGCGTTTGACGCTCACGCGAGGGCCAATCAATTCCAAACTGCGCGCAACTATTGTGCCTGTTAATAGTTCGCCAGTGTCCAAGTCGACGGCGGCTCTTGCGGCGGTTGCAATAATGTTATTGTCTTGATCACGTAAAACTAAGTCACGAAAGCGGATCCGCGGTACGCTGGACACTTTATCAAGCTCTAAAATCGCACCACCAAGACTGACCTGAAATCCAGGAATCTGACGGTTGATGGCAGTTTCAATACGGTTGCCAAGAAAATTTAACGAGACTGGCCCTTGCGACAATCGCCAATAGAATGCGGCACCGACGATGACTACAAGTGCAATCACCGACAGCAAAACGAGAACAGTTGTTTTGCCAATTTGACGTTTCAAAAGTCTGCTTTCCCCGGGAACCTACCACAGTTGGTTACATTACTGTATGGTTAAGGAATCGTTAAGTTCTCAACCAGTTTTCTTTTCTCATTTATCAACGCGCTATTCAAACGAAGCTTGCGGAAACCTTTGCTGCAAGAGCGAGGCTAAAGAATGGCAATATTTAGCAGGGGCGTGACCGAGAATTAACACGTGATTTCTACCATGACAAAAACATAAGTCATCTATAAGGTGCGATACTTAAAGCGGTTTATTGATCCGCGTACTTACGAATTTGAGGTTTGATCACATGCTATTTGGACGAAATAAAAAAACAAATGGCCATAACCAACGTGCAGCTAGCGCGGCAGTTTCTTACATTTCCGCAGATCTTGTGATTGAAGGCAATGTGGTTTCCGATGGTGAATTGCATATTGATGGTTCGGTTCGTGGCGACGTTCAAGTCAGTGTATTGGTGATTGAGACAAATGGCGTCGTGCAAGGCTCCATCTCTGCTTCGGTTGTCATTGTGCGCGGCAAGGTTTTTGGCCCAATTACTGCGGGTGAAGTGCATCTCCATGCCGGAGCTCATGTTGAAGGTGACGTCACAAACGAGGTCATTACAGTTGAAAATGGCGCACAGATTTATGGATCTATTCGCCGCGCTACACAGCAACCTGTAAACACGAACGACACCAGTTCCGAAGTGTTTCAGAGCTCAGAACGATTCCCATCGCTTGATTTTCGCCAAGACAATGCATTTTCAGCATTTGACGACAACACATTCAGACCAATAAAAGCGGTCCGCCCGCGCTAATCAATATCGGCAATATCTTCGACCTCGCCACCCTTGATACGCTTGGCGAGTGAAGCTTGAATGAAATCATCGATGCCGCCATCAAGCACGGCATTGGGGTTGGTGCTGGCGTATCCAGTGCGCAAATCTTTTACGAGTTGATAAGGCTGCAAAACATAAGAGCGGATTTGATGCCCCCAACCAATTTGGGTTTTCTTTGCGTTCGCTGAGTCGATTTTTTCTTGTTGCTCTTGCAATTCTTTTTCGTACATGCGCGCTTTAAGCATTTTGTACGCTGTGGCGCGGTTTTTGTGTTGCGAGCGTTCAGCCTGACATTGGACAATAATGCCGGTTGGAATATGAGTAATCCGCACGGCAGAATCGGTGGTGTTCACGTGCTGACCGCCAGCGCCGGAAGCGCGATAAGTATCGATTTTGCAATCGCTTTCGTTGATCTCAATATTGATTTCATCATCGATCACGGGATAGGACCAAACCGACGCAAATGATGTGTGCCGACGCGCATTTGAATCATAGGGCGAAATCCGAACCAAGCGATGGACACCGCTTTCAGTTTTCATTTTGCCGTAAGCATTGCGACCTTTGAATTCGAGGGTGCAAGACTTAATCCCTGCTTCTTCACCGGGATGCTCATCAAGAACTGTGACTTTGAATTTGTTTTGATTGGCCCAGCGCACATACATGCGCATCAGAATGGATGCCCAATCTTGACTTTCAGTACCGCCAGCGCCCGCGTTGATCTGCACGTAGCTATCAAAATGATCAGCTTCGCCGGACAGCAAGGTTTCAAGCTCTTGCTCGGCCAATGTGACTTGTAAAGCGATTAAAGCTTTTTCAGCCTCGACGACGATTGATTGATCATTTTCTAATTCGCCCATTTCAATGAGCTCAATGCTATCAGCAATCGTGCGCTCAATGCGTATCACACCATTGACCCGGCTGTCGAGATCGGTGCGTTTGCGCATAACGTCTTGGGCTTTTTGTGGATCGTTCCACAGGCTGGGGTCTTCGGCTTTGGCGTTTAGTTCGGCCAGTTCGCGGATGGCATTATCCCAGTCAAAGATGCCTCCTCAGCAGCCCTAAGGACTGCTGCATGTCTTCTACAAGTTTCGTAATTTCAGCGCGCATGGTGTTTCCGATTCAATGACACGCTCAATAGAGGCCACCACCCTCACTCGTCAACCCGCCTTGTGCTGGCTCGGTGGTTTTCTGCGGAACGAGAACGACACCAGCGCTTGGTGATGATACTTTGGTGGAGCCTGCTCCAGATTCGCCAATGACTTTGGTATTCTCAGGCGGCTCATCACCCGGTTTGAATGCCTCGAGAATAACACCTTCTTGACCAAAAATTCCGCGGCGGCCGGAGTTAGCATTGATAGGAATAAGTTCAATTGCGCGGGGAACGCGGAATGGAATAGCGGCCTTATCGCGCAAAGCTAATCGCATGAAGTCAGTGACGATTGGTGCTGCGAGTTCGCCGCCGGTGCGTTTCTTACCCATTGGTTTTGGATTGTCATAACCTACATAAACCCCAACCGTAAGATCAGG
>JAYUOP010000153.1:0-24136 GCA_043760745.1 Hyphomicrobiales bacterium | reverse complement strand
TCAATGGTTGGTCAAGTTTGCCTGGCTTCAAGTCAGATACGGCGACTTTAAAGATTTTCTTCAGCTTCGCAGCAGCGCCGATTTGGTTGTCGCGTTCGATGATATAAACGCTGTCACCATGGAGCGTGATTTCTGAAAGGCCGGACCAACCGTTCTCAACTTTTTCTAATGGGTAGCTTACGGCACCCCATTCCTTGGATTTTGGATTGTAAGAAACCAGTTTCACAAAGCCTTTGGCGTCGCCGCCCCATTCGCGTTGGGTTGCCATCCAAAGGGTTAAGTCATCACCGGAACCGATGGCGGTGATGCCTTCAAAACCATAGCGGGTTGAGCCATTGTTTAAAGCTTCAGGAATGCCGAAGCTTTTATCAATTTCGCCCTTATCGTTTACGTGCAGAATGCCGTGGGGAACCATAGTGTCACTACGGCCTTCGGAAGAAAGCCAGAAGCCGCCTTCGCCATCGGCAACGATGCCTTCAAGATCAAGCATTTGGGCGGGTTGGCCGCCGCGTGTTACGGTCATAGCGTTGGTGATTTTGGCAGGCTTCACATTCGCGTCGATGGTATAAATCGTTGGGTTGCCGAAGTAGAACGAGTCGCTGACCGCATAAAGAATGCCAGCCTTTGCGGGATCAGCGGTGAGGCCAGACAGAGCGCCCCAACCAATTGGCGCACCTTTATCATCTTTGCCCGACTCAATTGTTGGATAGGCCGGGGTGCCTTCGGCTAGGTTGTAAAGCGTTACATGCGAACGCACGCCACCGTCTGCTATAAGATCAACTTCATTGGCAACTGCGATTAGGTTACGCGAAGGAATAGCAATAATGCCTTCAGGGCCAAGACCGGTTGGCAGCAATTGCTTGAACTCTGGTGCAGCGCCAGTGTCTTTGTAAACCGCAACAAGGGAAGCGCGTTCAGCAAGAACAAACATATAGTTGGTTTCACCGAATTTTTTAAACTCTGCACCTTCAGGCTCGATGCCTTTGCTGCGGCGCTTATCAGGATAATGACCGATCATGGCCGCGCGGTGTTCAAGATCGGTGCCGCTTTCATGCAACACTTCGCCAGCTTTTGAGAAAATCGTGAAGCCGCGCGAGCCACCTTTGTAGTCGCCTTCATTGGCAACCAGCATCCGGTTATCATCAAGCCACTGCACAGTGTCTGGTTCGCGGACAACGTCTTTTTTTTCGCCGGTGAAAGACAAAACGCCATCGGATTTTGTGTCAATTCCGGTGAGGTTCACTGTGCCCGCTGAGAAGTGGCTCATGATCTTGCCATCATTGCCATTGATTAAAACGATGTGGTTGTTTTCTTGCAAAGTAACTGCGATTTCATTCTTGCTATTAATGTCCAGATATTCTGGTTCTGGATCATCGCCAGCCACCGCCGCCAAGCCCTTTACATCAACCAGAATGCGGCTGCTACAATCAGCGATACCATTTTTCAATTTGAAAATTACGACGTGTCCTGCTGGCATTTGCGGAATTTCGCCATCGTTCACGTCTTCGTCACGCTCATTTTCAACGGCGACGGCTACGATCGTGCCGTCCGGTGAAACGACGACCGAGTCTGGTTGTCCACTTACATCGCAAGATGCTCCGACTTGCTTGCTGGACAAATCAATGCCCAGCAAACCGCCCGATGGCTCAGTCTTGCTTTTCGATGTGTTGAGGGCGACTAAAATTTGGTTTCCAGCGATAGCAACGGATGTTGGTTCGCCATCAAACTTTACAACTCCGGCGGCCAAAGGGTTGGCAGGGTCTTTGATATCAATGAAGCCCACTGATTTGCCGGGGCTATCGGAGTAAATCAGGGTCATGCCATCTTCGGAAGCAGCAATTATTTCAGCAGAGGTTGCGGTCTTCGCGTCAGCATCGGCTGGCAAGTTTAAATTCACTGGAAAAGAAGCAATACGATTGAAAACGGCTTCGGCTTGAGCAATGCCGGAATACGAAAGCGCCAAGAGACTGGCGGCTGTGAAAAGTGAAAATTTGTGAGACATCGGTTCCATCCTGATTTTGCAAAGTTTGATCAACGAGATTTAATTGCTGAGCAATTGCAACAGGTATGTGACATCGTTTGGCGTCATAAGCATTTGGCAGCAATGCAAGGTTTTGCAATAAACGCGTTGTGCTGGCTGGTCCATGCGGTTTCATCTGCTAGAAGCCGGGCTTGATTTTACAGGAGCAGGTTACATGCAGTTTTCACTTAATCACATGGTTGCAACGTCGACTGATTATGCCGCGTTTTTTGATATGGCGGTTGCGCTGGGTTTGAAAGCTGTGGAAATTCGCAATGATATTCCGGTGTCATTGATGGGATTGGCGGCGGCTAAAACCATCAAGCAAATGGCCGATGATCGTGGGCTAGAAATCTTGACGCTGAATGGTCTGCAGCGCTTTAACAATTGGACGAAAGCGCGGGCCGAAGAAGCGCGCGAACTTGCGGCTTACACAGCAGCGGCTGGTGGCAAAGCGCTGATCTTGGTTCCGGTAAATGATACCGAATTCACGCCCGCTCATGATGCGCGGCTAGAAGGTCTACGCGACGCTTTAAGGGGGTTAGCGCCTATTCTGGCTGATCATGGATTGAACGGTTTAGTAGAACCTCTGGGTTTTGTTGAATGTTCGTTGCGCTTGAAGGCAGAAGCTATTGCCGCGATTGATGCGGTTGGTGAAGCCGCGCGCTTTAAAGTAACTCACGATACATTCCATCACTTCGTTGCCGGGGAAAAAGAAATTTTCCCAACGCGCACCGGGCTCATCCATATCTCAGGCGTGAATGACGTGACCCACACCGCCGCCACCATGCGTGATGCTCAACGCGTGTTGGTCAATGCCGATGACTTGATTGACAACAAAGGACAGATTGCAGCACTGATCGCTGGCGGCTGCAGTGCGGCAACATCGTACGAGCCGTTCGCCACCGAAGTTTGCACCGATCCAAATATCGCAGCTGCTTTGAAGGTGAGTATGGATTATTTGCGGGGGTAACGCTTACCCCTTCGCCTTTGCCATTTCGCCAACGAACCGATCAAACAGGTAATGACTATCTTGCGGGCCGGGGCTGGCTTCGGGATGGTATTGCACGGAGAATACGGGTTTGTCTTTGAGGGCCAAACCAGCGTTGCTGCCGTCAAACAATGAGACATGGGTTTCAACCACATTGGCGGGCAGGCTTTCGCGATCTACTGCAAAGCCATGGTTCATCGAAGTGATTTCCACTTTGCCTGTGGTGAAGTCTTTTACGGGGTGATTAGCGCCATGATGCCCCTGATGCATTTTCATGGTGGTGGCACCAAGGGCGAGGCCTAACATTTGATGACCCAAACAAATGCCAAAAATCGGCTTGCCGGATGCCACTAATTTTTTGATCTCAGGCACGGCATATGCGCCAGTGGCGGCGGGGTCGCCGGGACCATTGGAGAGGAACACGCCATCGGGGTTCATGGCGAGAATGTCTTTGGCAGATGCGGTTGCAGGAACGACTGTGACATCGCAACCAGCCGACGTGAGGCAACGCAAAATGTTCCGCTTCAGGCCGAAATCCATTGCGACGACTTTAAACTTGCCGCCCTCAGCATTGGTGTAGCCGTCCGTCCAGTTCCAGATGTTTTCGTTCCATTCCAAAGCTTTTGCGAGGGACACATCTTTGGCAAGGTCGAGGCCTTCGAGGCCGCTCCAAGCTTTCGCCATCGCGGTCAATTTCTTGATATCGAATTTGCCTTTGGCATGATGCGCGATGACGCCATTGGGCATGCCCTTATCCCTGATGAGGTTGGTCAACTCGCGCGTGTCTACGCCAGAAAGGCCAATCAAATTCCGCGCCTTCATCCATTTATCGAGGTGCTGGGCGTTGCGATAATTTGCAGGCTCGGTGAGCGGCGCTTTGACGATGCAGCCTTTCACGGCGGTGGTCGACGCAAGGTTCGTCGTCTCCACATCGTCATCATTGGTGCCCACGTTGCCGATATGCGGGAACGTGAAGGTCACGATTTGGCCAGCGTAGGAGGGGTCCGTGAGCACTTCTTGATAGCCGGTCATGGCCGTGTTGAAACACACTTCGCCAACCGCTTCGCCCTCAGCGCCAAAGCCTTGGCCCTCGATCACGGTGCCATCGGCCAAAACCAAAACGGCGGTAATGCGGGGCACATCCCAATCGCTGAACTTCGGGCGTGTTGGCGCTTTGGCCGTAGGCGAGCTTTTCATGCTGGAATCTCCGGATTTGGGCAGGGATTAAGGGAAGGGGGGGCATCCGTCAAGGTTGTGCTAAGCCCCGAACTGGCTTATTCAGCGGTTTTAAGCATTTCAATCGAAGGATTAAGCTCACATGACATTACGCACCCGCATTATGGACGATATGAAGACCGCCATGAAATCCGGCGATAAGCGGCGCGTTGGCACACTTCGCCTGATGAATGCGGCGATCAAAGACAAAGATATTTTCAGCCGTACCGAGGGCCATGACTCAGCTTTAACAGCCGACGCTGGCCTCGTTGACCTGTTCGCCAAAATGGTTAAGCAGCGCCAAGAAAGCATCACCATGTTCGACGCCGGCGGCCGCACCGAACTCGCCACCCAAGAGCGCGAAGAAATGGTGATCATTCAGGAATACATGCCGAAGCAATTGAACGATGATGAAGCGAAGGCAGCGGTCGCTGGCGTGATTGCGGCGGTTGGTGCTACGAGCGTCAAGGATATGGGCAAGGTCATGGCCGAGTTGAAGGCGAAGTTCGGCGGGCAAATGGATTTTGCCAAGGCTGGTGGCATTGTGAAGAGTTTGTTGGGGTGATGATTTTAGTTTAGCCAGGCGGCCCTTTACCTTCCCACCGGACTACGCGAAGGCGCGTCGCCGGACGGGAGGGTGAGGGTCGGCAGAGTTCAGCCTGCCTCATTGAACTCGATGTTTGTCGGCAATGTGATGTCATCAAAAAGATCTGGTCGTTTGTTTCGCAAATAAGCCGACACTTCGCGCGCTTGGCATTTCATGTATCGCGAAGATATATACGCAACTTCGCTGGTCATTCGGTTGCGCCGCCATTTAGAAGGCCGCGTTTTACCGTGCACTTTTATCGTGAAGTTTGCATCTGGCACATGGAACTTGGAAAACCGCGGTCGCGTAATGGTGATTTTGCTAACGTTTGCCCAGGCAATGTTTTGGCTTTTACTCCATACAGAACCGCCTGTTATGCCATGATCGTTGAATACAGCAGCTGGAGTGCGCGTTAGCAGCCGGTGTAATCCGCGCAAGACACTTGGCAGAAACAAACAGACGATAATTATGCCCGGCAAAGCAAGTAAGGGCGCGCGCAGGAGAGGTGGCATTTCATAAAGTAATTCTCCCACTAAATCGGACTTTCGGCGACGGCGAAATCTCCGCCGAATATAGCGTGGATCCCACAAGGGATTGAGCGACTGCCATGCAATCCAAAATATTAGGGTGGTGACTGCACAGAAAAAAGTGATGCCCACAAAATGCTCGACGTAAGTTCGCAGCTTGAATCTTATTACAATGCGCGGTTTCATGGTTTGGGTTTGTCATAAGAAATTTAAGAAATAAGTAATTCAAGAAGCGATGATGAAGAAGATGTTTTCGTTTTGTGGTGCTTCTTTATTTTTGCATAGGGCGGGCTGTTGCTTCCCGGCCCCTCACCCTCCCGTTTTGCAAGGGCAAATCAGGCCCCTCCCTCTCCCCGTGAAGGACGGGGCGAGGTGTTTTGAGAATTCCCTCTACCCGTTTTTTCACAGGGAGAGGGTTGGGGCCCACGTAGTGGGAGGGTGAGGGGCGGAAGGGGTTAAGCACTGAAAAGCCCAAAGTTCTTGTTTTAGAAATCAAGACATGATTAAGTTTCCTTTCCGCCACGCAATATCTGAGATTTCGTATCGTGATTTTGAATGGTCTAGGGCAGGCGGCTTCCGGGTTCGATTCCCAAAAATGTTGGTTACAGTGGGTGTTCGCGTTCGTTGTCTGCTTTGATGCAATATGAAAAATTGGCCTGCAGGTTTAATCCTCCCCGATTGATTGTGACGCCGAACGCGACTGCCTAACTTTAAAAAGAAAGTTTGAAATGGACGAAATTTGGTTGCTCTTGCCGCTGGTGATTATTGGCATTGGTTTTATGCTATGGCGGAAGCTTTCCGTGGTCACTGTTTATGAATACCAAAAGGGCTTGTTTTACAAAAATGGCAAGCTCGACAGAATTGTTGATGCAGGCACTTATCGCTTTCTCGAGACCATCAATAAAATTGAAGTTGTTGATACCCGCAAACGCGAGCTTCTGATTTCGGGTCAAGAAATACTGACGAGGGATAACATTGGTGTTCGGGTTTCTGTGGTGGGGTCGGTGCAAATTGTGGATCCAACCAAAGCCATTCATCAGTCTGAAAATTATCTTGGCGATATTTATAAATTTGGCCAACTTGCGATGCGAGATGCAGTGGGGGCTGTGACGCTCGATGAGCTATTGGACAATAAAACGCAGTTTGATGCACAGATTCAACAAAAAGTAGCGCTTGCCGCTGCTGAACTTGGCGCTGTGGTTTCAGGTCTCGCTGTCCGCGATATTATGCTGCCTGCCAATTTGAAAAAGGCGTATTCCGGCGTTTTAGAAGCGCAAAAAGAAGCGCAGAAAAACTTGGAAAAAGCGCGCGGTGAACAAGCGGTTTTGCGCAGCTTAGCTAATTCGGCAAAGATGTATGATGAGATGCCAGCGCTATTGCAAGCGCGGGTTATACAGGCCTTGGGCACTGGGAATAATTCCATCGTATTTGGTGCAGACGACAAAGTTAACATCGCAAAGAAAAAATAGGGTTAGGGGCGGTCATTACAAACCGCCCCTTTCGCTATTTAAACGCTGACGATAGTTGTGACGGTCACATTGCCTTTGATGGAATGGGAGTAGGGGCAAACCACGTGGCCTTTCGCAGCAAGGTCATCGGCGGCTTCTTGCGTCATTCCGGGGAGGGTGACGTTCATGGTCACTTCAATGCCGAAGCCTTCGCCATCGTCGCGCGCACCAATGCCAGCGCTGGCAGTCACGGATGCATCTACTGGCATAGCGATTTTAAATTTGTTGCTGGCAAAGCGCATGGCTCCGAGATAGCAAGCGGAATATCCTGTGGCAAAAAGTTGCTCGGGGTTTGTGCCTTTTCCAGTGCCGCCCATTTCAACGGGCGTTGCAAGCGTCATGGTAACGTGGCCATCATCGGTGCGGCTCAAGCCTTGGCGGCCGCCACCTGTTGCAGTGGCGTTAGCGGTGTATACAATTTTCATGGTGTTGTTCTCCTGTTGGACTGATGTTTAAGTGCCATGGGATTTCGGTGTTGGCAAGTCATGGTTGGCATGTGCTAAAAGGACACTATGCGTTTCCCTCCTTCATTTCTTGATGACATTCGTAATCGGGTTTCGATCTCTTCGGTGATCGGGCGCAGGGTTGCTTGGGATCGGCGCAAGACCAATGCGGCGAAGGGCGATTATTGGGCGTGTTGCCCGTTTCATGGCGAGAAGTCGCCGTCATTTCATGCAGAAGATAGCAAGGGCAGATATCATTGCTTTGGTTGCAAAGTGTCGGGCGATATTTTTACATTTCTGGTTGAAAAAGAAGGTGTGCCGTTTCCCGAAGCTGTGGCGCAATTGGCGGCGGAAGCTGGATTGGCCATGCCGATTGTATCAGCGGAAGACCAGCAGCGGGAAGAGGTTCGCGCTAGTCTTTATGATGTCATGGAAATGGCTGCAAAGTTTTTTGAGGCTGAACTTCATAATGCGCGTGGGGCCAAAGCGCGGGGATATCTCTCGGATCGAAAATTATCTGCTGCCATTCAGGCGCAATTTCGGATGGGTTATGCGCCGGATGACCGTCAAGCCTTGCGGAGTTTTTTGGCCGCTAAAGATGTAACGATTGAGCAAATGGTAGAAGCGGGGCTCGTGATTTCTGGCGACGATATCCCGGTCGCTTATGACCGCTTTCGTGACCGCGTAATGTTTCCCATTCGGGATCCGCGCGGCCGGGTTATTGCTTTTGGGGGCAGGGCGCTAAAGTCGGATGTGGCCGCCAAATATTTGAACTCGCCGGAAACCCCGCTGTTTCACAAAGGGGCCGTGCTTTACAATCAGGACCAAGCGCGTGGACCAGCGCATGAGGTTGGCGAGATTATTGCGGTTGAAGGTTACATTGATGTGATTGCCATGACGCGGGCGGATTTGCGCCATACAGTAGCGCCGCTCGGAACGGCTTTGACCGTCGATCAATTAGCAATGCTGTGGAAAGCGGCGGCGGAACCGACCTTGTGTTTTGATGGTGATAATGCAGGAATCAAGGCCGCATACCGCGCTTTGGACTTGGCTTTGCCGCTTTTAAAGCCGGGGCACTCTCTTAAATTTGCATTGCTGCCAGAGGGTAAAGATCCAGATGACGTTTTGAATGCCGAAGGGCCAGATGCGTTGCGGGCAATTGTCGCGGCGGCAGAACCCATGTCGGAATTGCTGTGGCGCAGGGCTTTGAGCGAAAATGACCGGGCCACGCCAGAACGCAAAGCGCAATTTGAGCGAGATTTGCGCGGGCGGGTGTTGGACATTGCCGATGAAACCGTGAAACGCCACTATCTTGATGATTTAAAACAAAGATTTGATCAGCTTTGGCAGCGTGGCGGCTCCCGTCCGGCGCGCAATTTCAAGGCAGCAGGTCAGAATACCCGCTGGAAACCGGGGCAAAAACCGTGGGAGGTGGCCCAACCGGCATCCCTGAAATTGCGGGCCTTGGCCACGAAAAGCAGTGGATCTTCCGCCAATGAACGCCGTGAACAGATGATTTTATTGGGCTTTATTAGCCATCCTGAATTGGTTCATGAATTGCTTGGCGAGCTTGCCGCAGCGGAATTTAGCGCAATCGAGCTTGACTCCGTCCGTACACAAATCATAAACAGTGCTAATTCTGAGGAAAGCCTTGACCAAGGGGCACTTAGAACCCACCTGATACAAAGAGGGTTTGGTCCGCTTTTGGACCGCCTCGACGTTCAGGCGAAGCATTTGAATGACTGGTTTTTGGATCCTGGGGCCGCACAAGATGATGCCCGGACCGGCTTGCATCAGATGATCGCCTTGCACCACAAAACCGTTACCCTTGATCGGGAGCTACGGGCAGCAGAAGCTGCTTTTGTTAGCGAACCGACCGAGGAAAATTTTAACGCACTGGTTTCGGTGCGGGATCAATTGTCGATGACCGCGGGCTCCGAAGCAATCGTCGCTGGATTTGGGGTCGCCTCCGGGCGCGATGTTGATCCTGTCAGCTAATCCTTGTGCGGATTAATTTTTGGCGGCGGCAACATGGTTAAGGAGCGCTTAACGCGCTTTCGACTAGGTTGAGCCGAATCACTTGAATCTTGTGGCAATCATTTTTGCTGCAGTTAATACGAAGGACCGAATTTCATGGCCCGTGCCGCAACGCCACGCGAAAGCAAACCGACTGATCAAGAAGTCCCAAGCCAGCAGGAAGAGGCGGACAACGCCGCTGATACGGCCGTAGAAACGACGGATTCTCCCGTCCTTGATTTAACAGATGCCGCCGTCAAGCGCATGATTAAGGCCGCCAAGGCGCGGGGTTATGTGACCCTTGATGAACTCAATGCGGTTATGCCATCGGATGAAGTAACCTCCGATCAGATTGAAGATATCTACGCCATGCTTGCCGATATGGGCATTACGGTGGTT
This sequence comes from Hyphomicrobiales bacterium, assembly GCA_043760745.1. Classification (GTDB taxonomy): domain Bacteria; phylum Pseudomonadota; class Alphaproteobacteria; order Rhizobiales; family Aestuariivirgaceae; genus Aestuariivirga. The sequence continues at coordinate 14,431 of JAYUOP010000153.1, read as the reverse complement.
GAGAGCGAAGAAGAAACCGAAAACGTCGTTGCCAAAGTCGAAGGCGATGAAAGCGGCGAGACTGCACTGATGAAAGTGGAAGCAGCGAAGCTTCCGGCTGATCGCACCGATGATCCCGTCCGCATGTATTTGCGCGAAATGGGTCAAGTTGAGCTTCTGTCGCGCGAAGGCGAAATTGCTATTGCCAAACGCATTGAGGCGGGCCGCGAAGCCATGATCTCTGGCTTGTGCGAAAGCCCACTGACTTTCCAAGCCATTATTATTTGGCGCGATGAATTGAACGAAGGCAAAATTTTGCTGCGGGATATTATCGATCTTGAAGCAACTTACGCTGGGCCGGATGCCAAAAACAACCAACCCGTTGCCGCCCCACAACCCTATGTTCCGCCAAAGGTGGAGGTGCGCAAGCAGGCAGAACTCAAGCGCCCTGAACTGAAAAAAGCCTCAACACCACGCCGCGAAGACGACGAATATGGCGATGTTTTAAGCCCAGAAGATTTTGACCGTCCAACCGTTGAAGATGATGATGATGATGAGGGCGATGACCTCGGCGTATCACTCTCTGCAATGGAAATGGAGTTAAAGCCAAAGGTTCTGGAAATCTTTGACTCGATTGCCAAGCAGTATAAATCTTTGCGGAAACTGCAAGATCAAGAAGTGTCGGAAGGCACTGATCTTACGCCAAGCCAAGAGCGCCGCTACCGCAAACTGCGCGATGATATCATTACCGAAGTGAAATCCTTGGCGCTAAACAATGCGCGTATTGAGGCTCTGGTTGAGCAGCTCTACGATATCAGCAAGCGCTTGAATTCGCTCGAAGGCAGGCTGATGCGTTTGGCGGAAACTTATAAAGTTCCGCGCACTGAGTTTTTGAAGGAATACCAAAACGAAGAGCTGAACCCAGATTGGTTGAAGCGCGTTGGTCGTCTTGTTAAATTTGGCTGGAAGAAATTCGCCAATGACGAAAAGGATTCTATCCGCGTAATTCGTGACGAAATTTATGAATTGGCCGCAGCCACTGGTTTGCAAATTCCAGAATATCGCAAAATTGTTGGCATGGTGCAAAAGGGCGAACGCGAAGCCCGCATTGCCAAAAAAGAAATGGTGGAAGCCAATCTTCGCCTCGTGATTTCGATTGCGAAAAAATACACGAACCGTGGTTTGCAATTCTTGGATTTGATTCAAGAAGGCAACATTGGTTTGATGAAGGCGGTTGATAAATTTGAATATCGCCGGGGCTATAAATTCTCGACCTATGCCACTTGGTGGATTAGGCAGGCGATTACGCGCTCAATTGCGGATCAAGCGCGCACCATTCGTATTCCGGTTCACATGATTGAAACCATCAATAAAATCGTGCGCACCTCGCGCCAGATGATGCATGAAATTGGCCGTGAACCAACGCCGGAAGAATTGTCAGAAAAACTTTCTATGCCTTTGGAAAAAGTGCGGAAAGTAATGAAGATTGCCAAGGAACCAATCTCGCTCGAAACCCCCGTGGGCGACGAAGAAGATTCACACCTCGGCGATTTCATCGAGGACAAGGGTGCAATTCTGCCGATCGATGCTGCCATTCAAGCGAATTTGCGCGAAACCACTACCCGTGTTTTGGCCAGCTTAACCCCACGCGAAGAACGAGTCCTCCGCATGCGCTTCGGCATCGGCATGAACACCGACCACACGCTGGAAGAAGTAGGCCAACAGTTTAGCGTAACGAGAGAGCGCATCCGGCAGATCGAAGCGAAAGCGTTGCGTAAATTGAAGCATCCAAGCCGGAGCAGGAAGCTCAGGAGTTTCTTGGATAATTGATGATTGTCAGTTGGACAGCGAAGCTATTTTCCTTAATATAGAGTCGTGACTGACCTTTTCTTATCTTCCGGTGTTGATCTTCCCTATGGATCTGGTTCTGGCTCTGCAAAGAGCCAGACGCGCAAGGCTGCGCGTGTGCCATTGGTGACACCTAGGGTATTGGAAGATGCAATCAAAGTCAGCGTTTACAATCCAACAGCGGAGCAATTGGCTGCTGCGAAAGATTATGCGGAGCGCGCTCGAGGACTAGGTTTTACTAAGCAAAAAGAAACCAGCATCAAACAGTTGTTTTTTGAAAAGATTCTCGGGACAGTTTTGGGGTTTCAGCAATATCACCCTGACCGACCCTATACTCTCGGATTTGAACGAAAGATCAGGACTGGACAAGTTGACGTAGCGCTTGGTAATTTCTCTGACGCTAACGGCGATGAACTTATTGCACCTTTTGAAATGAAAGGTCCTGCATTTCAGAACCTCGACGCCATTATGCCAGGGCGTGGACAAAGCCCGGTGCAGCAAGCTTGGGGTTACGCCATGGACGCGCCCGGCGTGTCTTGGGTTCTGGTATCTAACTGCATTGAAATTAGGCTTTATCGTTTTGGTCGTGGCCGTGATTGTTATGAGACCTTTAACCTCAAACGCTTGGATGACCCGGACGAATTGCGGCGATTGCATATGTTGCTGGATGCCAAGCGATTGCTGGGCGGCCAAACTGAAAAGCTGTTGTTGGACACTGACAATGCGCTCAAAGCTGTAACTGACGATCTATATGCGCAGTACAAGAAATTGCGCGACCAAATTCTCGCCTATGTTACAAACGCACCAGATGGCCCTAAGCTCAATCGCCGTGCTGCAATTGAACCCGTGCAAAAGCTGCTGGACCGGATTTTATTCGTGGCTTTTGGCGGCGGTACGGGGCTGCTTCCATCCCGGCTGTTGCAAACGGCGGCAACGGCGCAGAACTCTTTCAATCCGCAACCGATCTGGCACAACTTCCAACAGCTCTTCAAATTTGTCGACAAGGGCAGTGGCCCTCCGTTGCATATTTGGGCGTATAACGGTGGCTTGTTTGCACCTGATGCAAAGCTCGATGCCATTGCGCTGCCGGATTATCTCACTACTGCCATTGCCGAATTAGGAAACTGGGACTTTGGCAATGAAGTCCCAGTCACGGTTTTGGGGCGCATCTTTGAACAATCAATTACCGATTTGGAAAAACTGCGGGCCGAGGCAGAAGGAAAACCGGAGCCTCTTGTTGGCAAAATTAAAAAGGAAGGCGTTGTTTATACGCCTGACCACATCGCTCGGTTTCTGGTGGAGCATACTATTGGCCGCACTTTATCTGAACGCTTCAATCTATTGCTGAAACAGCACACGGGCCACGACACACTTCCAAAATCAAACGATGAGTCACTCTGGCCGTCAGACGAAGTGGAAACCAAATTCTGGTTGGACTATCTCGAAGCTCTGCGCGCCCTCACAATTCTTGATCCGGCTTGCGGCTCAGGCGCATTTCTGGCGGCGGCATTCGACACTTTGGCGAGCGAATATGCCCGCGTGTTAGAACGCTTGGCGGAACTTGGAGCAGAACCAGATATTGATGCTTTCGATGAAATTTTGGGGCGAAATCTCTACGGCATCGACCTTAATGTGGAATCGGTTGAAATTTCGCGGCTGTCTTTATGGCTGAAAACGGCGCGGCAAAAACACCGGCTGGCAAGCCTTGATGAAACCGTGCGGGACGGCAACAGTTTAATTGCAGAAAAGAAATATGCCGAACGGCCCTTCAAATGGGACGGGCGCTTTGCTCAAATTGCCAAGCAAGGCGGCTTTGATATTGTCATCGGCAATCCGCCCTATGTGCGCATGGAATATCTGACGGAGCAGAAGCCATACCTCAGTGAACATTATGAAGTCGCTGACGACCGCACTGATCTCTACGCCTATTTCTTTGAGAAAGCGGTGGACGTGCTCAAGGTGGGCGGGCGGCTTGGCTATATTTCGTCATCCACGTTTTTCCGCACCGGGTCTGGCGAAAATCTCCGGCGCTTCATGGCGGAGGAGACTGCCATAGAGGCGGTGATTGATTTTGGCGATGAGCAGGTGTTCGAAGGGGTAACAACCTATCCCGCCATCATCACCGCGCAAAAGCTGGCGAAGGGTGAAGCGCCCGCAGGCGATCTCCGCTTCTTCAATATCAAACACCTGCCAACCGACCTGTCATCGGCTTTTGATGCACAAGCCCAAGCCATGCCACGCGCAAGGTTGACCGGAACCTCCTGGCAGTTTGAGGGTGATGTGCTGGCACAATTGCGCGACAAGATTGCCACGGGCCGGAAAACCCTTGGCGAGGTTTATGGGGCACCGCTTTACGGCATCAAGACGGGCCTGAACGAGGCCTTCATTATCGACACACCAACGCGGGATGCGCTGGTGGCGCGGGATGCAAAATCGGCGGACCTGTTGAAGCCGTTTCTGAAAGGCGAACACATCAAGCGCTGGCGGGTGGAATCTGAAGGCCTGTTCCTCATCAACATCCCCAAAGCCAAAATCAAGATCGACGACTACCCGGCGATCAGGGACCATCTCCTGCCGTTCAAGGTCGCACTGGAAAAGCGGGCGGCGGAACAGGAATGGTTTGAACTGCAACAGGCGCAGGTGGCGTATCAGCCGGGATTTGAGAAAGGTAAAATCTCTTACCCGCATTTTCAAAACAACCGCATGTTCACTTTCGAACAGCGCGGCTATTATTCAAACGACAAGTCCTATTTCATTCCCAGCGATGATCTTGCTTTGTTATCGTTGCTCAATTCAAATGTGGCTTGGAGTTTCCTGAGTTCAATTTCACCCGCAGTGCGCGATGGTTGGCACGAAATGCGCGTTCAGTACGTTGAGCTGCTTCCAATTCCTGAGTTTACAAAAGTGAGCAGGGCTTCGCTAATCGATCAAGCACAGAGAAATACGTCATTGAGTTCACAGTCCTTCAGTATTTTGGAAGCTGTCCGCAATCGCATCTCCTCCGATCTCGGCAATGGATCGGCACTCAACAAAAAACTTCACAACTGGCACCAGCTCGATTTCACCACGTTCCAAGCCGAGCTGAAAAAAGCCTTCAAAACCACTATCCCCGTCAAAGAACGGGCGCAGTGGGAGGATTATCTCTCAGCTGAATCTGCTAAAGTCAGAGCGCTCTCGGCGCAAATCAGTGCTTCAGAAGCTGAAATCAACACGCTGGTTTACGCTGCATTTGACCTGACGCCAGTTGAAATCGCACTCCTCGAAAAATCCCTTGAGGGACAAATTTAGCAGCGCTACGCTGCTTTTATTCGCAATATATTGGAGCTCACATTTATGTCATTTTGGAAAAAACTGTTTGGTGGCGGCGCTTCCGAACCAAAACCCGGCAAAACAGCTGAGCACAAGGGTTTCACAATTGAAGCGCAGCCTTACAAGGATGGCGGGCAATTTCAATTGGCCGGGATGATTTCCAAAGATGGGAAGTCGCATCGCTTTGTGCGGGCGGATAAGTTTTCGAGTATGGATGAAGCTGCCGAATTTGCTCTTGTGAAAGGTCGGCAGATTATTGATGAGCAGGGGGAGAGATTGTTGGCATGATTGACCAGAGCAGAAAACTTATTGAACGTTCTGGTCGGCACAGTCTTGTAGCACTTGGTATTGTCGTTGTTGCCTTGGCCGTCGGAATGCTTGGCTACTCTTGGTTCGGCGATATGGGAATGGCGCAGTCATTTGCGAATGCCGCAATGATCCTATCCGGAATGGGTCCGCTCGATAAACTGGATAGCACTGGTGGTCTGTTGTTCGAAGGGGTCTATGCCATGATCTGCGGGTTGCTGTTTTTTGCGGTCGCTGGATTGGTTTTAGCGCCAGCTTTGCATGCCATGTTGCGGCGCTTTCATCTGGAAGACGAAGATTCAAGCGGACGTCCTGATCGCTAACCCATCACGTAATTGAAGCTGATGCTAATCCGATTGCCAGCGGCGCGGTTGAGCGGCACTTCGTGACGCAACCAGCTTTCCCACAACAGGAGACTTCCCGCGGATGGGGTTTCGCTAATCTGGGCTTTCATTTCGCGCGGGGCATCGGCTTTGCGCGGTGGAGCGGCCATCAACATCGCATGGCGCGGGTCTTCGAAAACGATGGGGCCTGCACCTTCTGGAACGGCCACATAATAGGTGCCGCTAATGACTGAGTTATGATGGAGGTGCGAAGTGTGGGACCCGCCCTCCGCCATAACATTCACCCACATGCTATCGCACATCGGTTTTCGGCCACGCACTTCCCAATGCAATTCTTTGGCAAAATCTGCGGCATGCTTTGAAATGATTTTATCGAGCTTCCCAAACACAGACATAGCGCCGATGAGATCGCTGACCGAAGCATAGGACGTGTAACCGGGGTAGCCGTGTTTTTCGCACCATTTCAAACCCACCTTGTCTTGCTCACTCATGGCAATGCAGGTGTCTTCTAAATCGTCGTTCAGCCGCGATTTTCCATCGAGCTCAGCGCGATAGAGGAGGGTGGGGAAAAGTGATTGAATGTTGGTCATGGAACACGCATATCCTTTCTATTCAGGGATTGGCAAGTAGTTTAGATTGCTTTCACAGGAGTTGGAAATAATGCGGTCAATGCTTTTTGGACTAAGTTTGGTTTTTGGCCTGGCCAATGCACAAGCGGCTGAGCCAATGGCTTTTGCCGCGGCGATTTCACCCGAGCAAGCCTATGAAGTTTGTCATTTGGCGACGGCTGAAAAAGCTGCTGCTTGCGCGATGAAGAAATGTGCGAAGAGCGGCGGGAGTGATTGCATGGTGCAGTCAGCGTGTTCTTCTGGTTGGTCGGGAACGATGGGAGTACGGCTGGAAGAAATCCATTTCACTGATAGCGTTTGTGGAGCGCCGAGCAAGAACGCCGTGGTTGAAAGTCTTACAGCGTTTTGCAAAGGGCATTTGCCCTATGTGAAAGAATGCTATCTTGCATCCGCTTATTCGCCGATGGGCGTTGAAGAAAAATTAGAAATATCCATTGATCCCGTAACTTTGAAATAAGGAATATTGATCGCATGTTGCCGAAAAGACTTTTGCAGGGCTACGCCAACTTTCGTTCAGGTCGGTACACACTTGAAGCTGACCGTTATCGCCAACTTGGCGATGGCATGCAGAAGCCAAAAATTATGCTGATTGCGTGCTGCGATTCCAGAGCGGCACCGGAAACAATTTTTGATACTGGGCCCGGTGAAATGTTTGTTGTGCGCAATGTGGCAAACTTGGTCCCGCCTTATGCGCCGGATGGTAAGCACCATTCAACCAGTGCGGCGCTTGAGTTTGCGGTGTTGTCGCTCGAGGTTGAGCATTTGGTGGTAATGGGGCATGGCCGCTGTGGTGGCATTCGCGCTATGGTAGAGCCGGGCGATCCGCTATCATCGAGTGATTTTATTGGACGCTGGATGTCTGGTGTTGCTGAAATTGCTAATCAAGAGCGAAAACATAATCCTGACCTTCATGGCCATGATTTGCATCGCGCGGTGGAGCGGGCTTCAATTGAACATTCAATTGCCAACTTGCGAACTTTTCCGTGGATTAGGGCAGGGCAAATGAAACAAAAGCTCACTGTGCATGGGGCTTGGTTTGATATCGCGGAAGGTTCGCTCTGGGCCTACGACGAAGGAAATCACGCTTGGGGTATTATCCCAAGCGCCTGAGTTTACTTAATTTCCCAAACGATGTTGACATCAACTGAGATGGCTTGCTCACCTTGAGCCACAGGCACGGCGCCGCTTGCGTCCGCGGCCATGGTCTTGGCGTACGTTGGGGTTGGCTGCTGCATGGTTTGGCCTTCATTCAGCGAGATAATATTGCCGATTGAAACGGTTGCTGCTGCGGCATAGAGATTTGCTTTGCGGGTGGCATCTTTGACTGCGGCTTCGCGGGCTTTGTCTTCGGCTGCACCAGGGTCGGCGACTTGGAAAGTGACACCGTTGATTTGGTTGGAGCCGGCAGAAATCAAACTGTCCAGCAGGCTGCCGAGGTCTTCAACTTTGCGCACAACAACGGTGACATTGTTAGACACGTCATAGCCCACGACCTTTGGCTGCTGATTGCCACCTTGGCCATAATCATAACGCGGATTGACCATGAAATTAGACGTTTGAACATCGCGCGGTGCGATCTTCGCGGTGGTCAATGTTGCCATAATGGTTTTCATGGCCGTGGTGTTTGCGTCCATCGCTTCGCGGGCGGTGGCGGCAAAAGAAAGAACGCCACTGTTCACAATCGCAGTGTCAGGCACAACGCGGACTTCGCCATGGCCGGAAAGAGAAATCGTACGGGTCAATTTTTGCTCCTCAGCAAAGGCGGACATGGAAAGGCTGGTTGCAAGTGTTGCAGCAAGAAAAAGCGAACGAAACATTTTTAGGCTCCCGGTTAAGACTGCAAGCTATTTGCCAATTGATTACGGCATGGTTAGGGCGATGATTTAGCGGAATGGAGGCTCGTCGAAGCTTCTTAGTTTGCGGGAGTGGAGGTGAGAGCGGTCTTCGCGCAAGTTATCGAGGGCGGCGAGGCCGATGAGGAGATGCTCGCCAACAGCGCGATCATAAAATGCGTTAGCTGCACCCGGTAATTTGATTTCACCATGCAGCGGTTTATCGGATACGCAGAGCAAGGTGCCATAAGGCACGCGCAGGCGATAACCTTGCGCGGCGAGGGTGCCCGATTCCATATCGACGGCAATTGCGCGCGAAAGATTGATGCGTTTTCGTTCTTGGCTCCAGCGGAGTTCCCAGTTACGATCATCATTGGTCACTACGGTTCCCGTGCGCAAGCGTGATTTGAGTGCGTCTCCGGTTTCGCCAGTCACATCGGCTGCGGCTTTTTGTAAAGCGAGTTGCACTTCGGCCAAAGCGGGGATCGGAATATCGGGTGGCAAAATGGAATCCAGAATGCGGTCTTGGCGAAGGTAACCATGGGCCAAAACATAATCCCCAATACGTTGCGATTGGCGAAGGCCGCCGCAATGGCCAATCATGAGCCAACAATGAGGGCGAAGGACAGCCAAATGGTCAGTCATGTTTTTAGCATTGGATGGGCCAACGCCAATATTAACAAGTGTAACACCGCCACGACCGTCATTGCGGGCCAAATGATAACCCGGCATTTGAAAGCGATGCCAAAGCGAACCATCGATCACGGTTTGTATTTCGGCATCCGACATGCCGCGCCGTATTGCGCCACCTCCGGGCACGTGAAGTGCGTCGTAGGGACCGGGTTCGGAAAGGCGGGCAATTGACCATTTTACAAATTGATCAACATAGCGATGATAGTTGGTGAGCAATATCCAAGGCTGAACATCGCCCCAATGGGTTCCGGTGTAATGCTGCAAACGCTTCAAGGAAAAGTCAACGCGTACGGCGTCAAAGAGGGCTAAGGGCAGGGGCTCGCCTGGCGCTTGGGTCCAAAGGCTATCTGCAATTTCGTCGCCCACCAGCGAAAGTTTAGGAACTGGGAAATGCAGAGCGAGTTCGGCGGCAGTGGAGCCGGGACCGCCGAGGTCATCGCCTTTATCCAAAACATATGGGTAAGGAATTTCCTGAGTTGAAACACCAACAGCAATATGCGCGCCGTAGTCGTTCACCAGATGGGTCAATTGTTCTAATAGATAACGGCTGAAATGCTTTGGTTGGGTAATGGTGGTTGCATAAGTTCCGGGCTCTTGGAACTTGGCGTAAGCGCGCGAGATATTGGGCATTACGTCAGTGGTCGCATAGGTTAACCGCAGTTCGGGATAGCAAAAATTCAGCCGTTCAATTGCTGAAGGGCTTTGGCGATTCGCAAAATAGCGGGCTAAACAATCGCGCAAATTCTGCGTCGCACTGTCATGAAGTGCGATCAAATGCGCTACGGCGGCTTCGGGTGTCAAAGATTTGGGGTGTGTGATTTGCTGATTCATAGCGCCCTATAGCATGTTCAAATAAAATGTAGTAGCCATCCCGTACACGTGGCGGGCCTGTAGCTCAATGGTTAGAGCTGACGGCTCATAACCGTCTGGTTGCGGGTTCAAGTCCTGCCGGGCCCACCACGTTTAAGCCGCTTTGAATTGATCGTCTTGCGTCGTTTCAATCGATTTAGCCGTTTCATGAGCGATGTTTGCGGGCACGGGCTTTGCCAAAACATAGCCTTGAACCCAATCAGCGCCCATGGACCTGAGAATTGCAAGCTCGCCTTGTTCTTCCGCTCCTTCAGCCACGACTTTCATATCTAAGTTGTGACAGAGATCGATGATGCCTTTGAGCACGTTCCGTTTCACTTGATCCTTTTCGATTCCGCTGACAAATGCGCGATCAATCTTCACTTTATCAAACGGTAGTATTTCGAGGTAAGACAGTGATGAATAACCAGTGCCGAAATCATCAAGGGCAAGAGTGATTTCATAACGCTTCATTTCTTCCAAGAGGCGTTGGATTTTACCTACTGATTTTCCGATGAAAAGACTTTCGGTAAGTTCTAGGCACAAAAGATTATGAGGAAGATTATTGTCTTGCAGGGCCGAAATTACACTATCTATGAAATCGACCTGTAGCATTTGAGCGGCTGATACGTTTACTGAAATTTCCCGTGGCGGCAGGCCCGCATCAAGCCACGCGCGCAAAGTTTTGCAGGCATCGCGCAGCACCCAATTCCCGATCGGGCCAATTTGACCTGTGGTTTCGGCTATTGGAATGAATACGGCCGGTGAAACAAAACCACGCTCTGGATGCTTCCAGCGCAAAAGCGCCTCAAAACCGAGGACAGTGTTTGAAGCGAGGTCCAATTGCGGTTGGTAGTAAGTTTCAAACTCGTTGCGCTCAATTGCATAACGTAGGCTTTGACCAATTTCGGTTTGTTCACGCATTACACGGTCCATTGCTGTTTCATAGAAGCGGACATTTCCTGGTCCTGCGTGTTTTGCTGCATAGAGGGCTAAATCAGCGCGGCGCATTAGTGTGCTGGCTGTACTGCCATCATTTGGGATTAACGAAATTCCTACGGACGTTGAGATGTGGACTTCTTGATCGAGCAATTTCAAGGGGCGAATCAAAGCCGCGAGAAAGGGGGCTAGTTTATCTTGAGCGTCCGCTTGCGACGTGACATTTTTGGCAAGAATTACAAATTCGTCGCCACCCAAGCGCGCGAGGTGAACAGCATCTTGGGTTTCTTCTTTCAGCAACGCGGCAATATTCATCAATAGTGCATCGCCCATAGTGTGGCCAAAAGCGTCGTTGATCTGTTTGAATTCATCAAGGTCAAGGAGATACAATGCGGCTATTGTTTCGTTCCCCGAAATAGTGGCTAAAGTTTCGCCGAGCAGTTTTTGAAAATGCTGGCGGTTTGAAAGGCCAGTGAGTGGATCACTATAGGCTAAGCGTTCAAGCGCTGAATCTCGAAACTCAATCTCGCTGATCATTTTGTTGAAAGTTGTCACCAGCTCGCCAGTTTCGTCATTGGCCACGTGGACCACTTTGGTTTTGTAATCGCGCGCTTTGATAACATGGCGCATTGCTTGGGTAAGGTTTTGGATCGGCGTGGCAATTCGGCGTTGAATTGGCGTGGCAATCATCAGGCCAAAAATACTCGAAGCAATAGCAGCCGCAAACGATGTTGCGAGCGTCCAAAGTAACTGTAAACGAATTGAGCTAACATCCGCGATTAACAATAGGCTACCGATGGTCTCACCGCTTTGCATGATATCGACGGAAACTGGTAAAATTCCTTTCGTGACAATCGACAGGTTGCTGCGATTATCTAGAACGATGTCACTTTCAAGTATGGTTGCATTGCCGAGAGCTGCAATCTGAGCGCCATTTTGATCAGAAGCGCGAACATGCAAAATCTGTGGCAACCGCGCTATTGCACGCAAACTGTTGTTTGCGGCTTGGCTATCGCGGGCGCGAATGTGGTTTGCAATTGTTGATGCAAAAACAATGGCGGTTGACCGCATATCCTCTTTTTTTGCTAATACAGCACTATTGATCTGCATGCCGATTAGAATAAGGGTGACCGCCATAACGGACACAAATATTGATAAAGCGACCAGCGCCGCAATTCTTGAACCAATCCCTCTTTTAATGCTTGATCTCATCAGTTCCGCCTCAACCAAAATTATAATTGAAGAGTAAAGCAAATATCTTTCATTTTCTTTGCTAGAAAACGAAAGGCGTTGAACCGGTTAAATAAATGTTAAAGATTTATTTGATTAGATAACATTTCGTTGAGGACTGGTGTGATATCAACATTCTTTGATGATTGTTTTAGGACCCAGGAATTGCAAAAATCGATGCTATCACGTTTTACGAAATGCCAACGTGGTGGTGTAGCGATGACTTTTGGTTTGATTGCGCCCATCTTGCTCGGCAGTGCTGGACTGGCATTTGATTATGTGACTTACAGCCTCAAACGAACACAACTTCAAGCCGCAGCAGATAGCGCTGCAATTGCCGGCGCGCAGGAATTATCTCTTGCGAGTTCTAACGATAAAAGTATCAAATTTGTAACTGACCAGTATGCAAAAAAATCAGTGAGTTCAATTTCGAACGTAACATCGGAGACATTTGTCGACCGAAAAAAATCTTCTCTCACAATTCGCGTTACAGAAATTTGGACACCCGCTTTTGCTGAGTTCATTGGCGCGCAAATGACGCCAATTGTGACAACTGCAACTGCATCAATCGTTGGATCTTCTAGCATTTGTGTATTGACGCTGAGCCCAACGCGAAACAAAGCGGTGCATTTGGACAAAGAGGCATTGTTGACGGCCAAGGGCTGTGGCGTATATGCAAACTCCACACACCGGCAAGGTGTGCGTCTTGATAAAAACTCCAAAATCAAAGCAGAAATCATTTGCTCTGCTGGCGGCTACATTTCAAAAACTGGCGCCGCTGTTCCTGAGCCTATTGCTGACTGTCCAACTATTCCAGATCCGCTGGCCGCGCGAGGCGAACCAGTTGTTGGTGGATGTGTTGAAACAGGATTTGTGATTAAATCAGGTAAAAAGACTTTGAATCCGGGTAACTATTGCAAAGGCTTGAAAATTTCGGGCGATGCAAATGTTACTTTTGCTCCTGGCGTTTACATTGTCTCAGACGGCACGTTTGAAGTTTCTGGGGAAGCCAAAATTTCCGGAACGCATGTTGGTTTTTTCCTGAATGGCGAAAAGGCAATTTTGGACTTTAAAGACAATGCAACTGTAAATCTTACGGGTGCTGTGGAAGGCGTGATGACTGGCTTGTTGTTCTATGAATCGCGCGCCTCCAGTATTGGCCGGAAACATAATTTGAGCTGTGCGCATACTGATGTGCTTACTGGCACAATCTATTTGCCGAATGGAAATTTACGCATTGAACCAAATGCAACGGTGGCCGCGAAATCTGACTATACCGCTATTATTGCCAATACAATTGAGCTCGACGAAGGGCCGGAATTAATTATGAATTCGGATTACTCCGCTTCAGACGTGCCACTTCCTGCTGGGATGATTTTGTCTGGCAATGTGGTTCTCACAAACTAATTTCAGAGCAGTTCAACAACATAAAAAACCCGGCTGAAATTTCAACCGGGTTTTTTGTTCATTCAACTGTGAAAAATTACGGCCGCCAGTAACGGAACCAATCGCGCGTTTCCTCGGTTTCAAAGCTACCGCGCATATCGATCAATGGACTGTGTTTTTTGCACATGCTCGCCAAAGTAGCGTGATCAAATTGTTGGCGGAAAACACTGTGCGTCAGCGTGATGATGATCGCATCAAACGGTTCTTCGGCAAATGGGTCATCAATAATTGTAGCGCCACGACCGCCTTCAAAATGATCATCAAAGGCGATTGGGTCAAAGTTGAAAACTTCAGCACCACGGTTCCATAAAGCATCCATCATTATGAAGGTTTTGGAATTACGCGTGTCTGGGCAATCTTCTTTGAAACTGCGACCAAGCACAAGAATGCGAGCCTTCGAGAGATTTTGGCGACGAGCGGCAAACAGCTCTTCGAGCTTTTCAACAATGAAATATGGGGTTTGTTCATTCACAGCGCGCGCGGCCGCAACTAACTCCATTGATAGACCGTGACGGCGACCAGCGTCGACTAAGAAATAGGGGTCAACGGCAATGCAATGGCCGCCAACCAAACCTGGACGATAGTGATGGAAGTTCCACTTGGAACTTGCTGCTGCAATGACGTCGGTTGAATGAATGCCCATTTTATCAAACAGGGTCATCATTTGGTTCATGAGCGCAATGTTCACATCGCGCTGGGTATTCTCCAAAATCTTTGCCGCTTCTGCAACTTTGATACTGGTAGCTTTATACAAGCCGGCTTTGATCACGCGGCTGTAAAGCGCTTCTAAAAAGTCAGTGCAAGCTGGTGTACTGCCAGCAACAATTTTCTTAATGTCAGCCAATTTGCGGGTGGGATCAGCGGGGTTAATGCGCTCTGGCGAATAACCCAAATGAAAGTCTACACCTTCTTTAAAGCCGGAAACTTGTTCGATGATAGGTAGGCAGCGATCTTCGGTTGTGCCGGGATCAACAGTGCTTTCAAATACAATAACCGCACCGCGTTTCAGATGAGAACCAATCGTGCG
>JAYUOP010000152.1:0-24142 GCA_043760745.1 Hyphomicrobiales bacterium | reverse complement strand
TTAAGCGTTCAGGATGAAGCTGGAAAAAGTGGTGAATTCATCAAGTCTGGTGTCGTTTTGCCGGAGCGGGTTTTTTACAAACCAGCGGCCAAGGCAATTTACGAACAGCGCAAAGTGTTGATTATGACACCCGAACGAGTGAATGAAGTTGCAGATTTGTTTTCCGCTTTAATTACTTATCCTGATGGTGTCCTGAGCACGTCCGGCCAAGTTTTAAATTTAGCGGCTATAACCTCACGATTGCAGAATTTTTCACATCAAGACGATATTGTAGATGCAGTTTCACAACTTTGGATTTTGGCCCTCGATATTGAAGAAGGCGGTATTGCTGACGCAAGAGCCGAGCTGCAAGCCCTAAAAAAAGAGCTTGAGCGCGCCATTGCTGAAGGTGCTGACCCTGAGCGCATTGCGCAACTCATGGACAAGATGCGCGATGCGATGCAACGGTATATGGAAGCCATGCGCGAAGAAGCCGACAAGCGGGGCGACCGACAAAACGGGCAACAGAAATCTGGTGAGGCGCAAGAGTTCACGGCGCAAGACCTCGAAAAAATGCTCGATACCATTGAAAAACTGACCCAAAACGGCGCCAAGGATGCAGCCCAAGAACTCCTCTCGCAGCTCGATCAAATGCTGCAAAATATGGAGCCAGGTCAAAACCAAAGCCAGTCGGGCGAAGGTGATGAGACCTCTGAAATGCTTGATGCGCTATCTGATCTTATGAAGCGTCAGCAAGACCTTATGGGCGAAACCCAAGGTGAACCACAGCCCGGCGATGCTCAGCAATCGGATCGTGGCAAAGGTCAAAAGGGCCGCAATGGCTCTAAGTCTGGCGAAGAATTAGCTCAAGAGCAAAAGGAGTTGCGCGACACGCTCGATCGGATGATGCGAAATGGCCAAAGCGAGATGCCACAATCCCTCGGTGAAGCTGGTCGTCAGATGGGCGAGGCTGGTCAGTCTTTGCAAGAAGAGAACCGTGGCAAGGCCCTTGGTGAACAGGGTGAAGCCATGGAAGGCATGCGTGAGGGTGCCAAGAAATTGGCAAAGCAGGGTAAAGAACGCAGAGGCCAAGGCCAAGCCCAGCGCAATGGCAAAGAGGGTGAGGCCAATGGCGAAGACCTGGACCCCTTGGGCAGGCCACGCGCCAGCAAATCACCCAATAATGGACCTAAGGACAACATGGTCCCGTCTGAAATGGCAATTCGGCGCGCGCGCGAAATCTTAGAACAATTGCGTGGCAAGGCGAATGAGGGTGGCACAGATGCGGAAGAGCTAGATTACATCCAGCGCTTGTTGCGCGGCATTTACTAAAACGACTTATTCGCCGCCGGGCGACACCACATGGCCAACAAATGGCAGTTCGCGGAATTGATGCGCCATGTCCATGCCATAACCCACCACAAATTTATCCGGACAGATAAAGCCCCGGAAGTCAGCGCCAATATGGGCCGCCAAGTGACCCGGTTTTTCAAGCAAAACGCAGGCCTTCACACTTCGCGCACCACGCGCTGAAATCAAATCTTTCGCAAAAGCAAGAGTTCGCCCAGATTCCAGAATGTCGTCAACCAGCAACACGTCACGATCCTGCACCGCCGATTCGATGTCGCGTAATACATCAACCTGACCTGATGAAGTTTGTGCGGCGCGGTAGCTTGCCAGGATCATAAAATCAACTTCTGGCGACAGACCCACATGATACATAGCGCGCATAAGATCGGCGGCAAACATAAAGCTGCCTTTGAGAATTGGAACAACCAACAGCCGATGTGGCTTCAGCTCAGCAATTTCCTGCGCCAAAACGGCGATACGGGCAGCAAGTTCTGCTTCCGGAAACAACACATCAATTCGGTGACCGTCAATGATAAGTTCGCTCATGATGAAGCGTTTGAGCTGATTTCTTGCGGATGTGCAAATCGAATCTTTACTTGGCTCGCGGTTTCTGGGGGCGATGCAACGCGGGTGATAAAGCTAGTCGATTCTCCTGCTCGTAAAGGTCTGGAACCCGTATCGAGTGTCCACTGATAAACCTCAAGCTGTTGCAGATCATTAAGGCCAAATCGCAAACTTGGGATTTTTTGGACCTGACCGGATATGTTGAGAATGTCGCCCTTAATGGTCAATACGCGTTGGCCATCGATCACCTCATATTGCTGCGTTAGACGCCGAATTTCCAGATCATAGATATTGATATCCATGCCCATGGCTTCGTAGGCTTTGATCGTAATGGGGGCGAAAGCCACAACCTGCGCCGGATAAGCGGCAGCGGCAACAATGGGTGTGAGTGTCAAAAATCCAAGCGTGGCCCAAGCCCGCAAACGCTTCATTTTGCGTTTTTGCAGTTCTTTGTATTGATCCTTGGCATCTCGTGCAGCCTCCACCAACCGACGAACTTCTTGCTCGGGTTCAAAACGATGATCGATATTGGTGGTGGCAGGGAGGTTTGCAGGTTCGTCAGGATAGATATCAATAATTTTGTTCTGGTTCCAGCCATGGCCACAGACCCGACATGTTATCGTGAGAGTGCTGTGCGGGGTCGCTTCGGACCATTGGTACCGGGTTGCGCAAGAGGGGCAGGATATGATCATGGTGGCGTATCAGAACCTATTGATTCGGAGGTTTGGGTATGGTTGGCAAAATTTGCCGCAAATGTAGATATCAACCGCTATGGTTAAGGCGTGGTTAAAGTGGAACACTCAATGACAAAGGCACAGGTTTGATCACTCTTGATGCGGTGGGATTGCGCTATGGCGATGGTCCGGAAATTTTGCGCGATGTGAGCTTCAGACTGGACCGGGGTGAATTTTGCTTTTTAACCGGCCCATCGGGCTCGGGTAAATCGACGCTGTTACGATTATTGCTGTTATCGCTGAAGCCAACCCGGGGACGAATTAGCCTGTTTGGCGATGATGTCGTTAACATACGTCGAAGCGAGCTGCCAATAATGCGGCGGCGGATCGGCGTTGTGTTTCAAGATTTTCGCCTGCTTGATCATCTCACGACCTTTGACAATGTGGCCTTGCCTCTGCGGGTCAGCGGACAAAATGTTGCAAACTATGCGCGCGATGTTATGGACCTCTTGAGTTGGGTTGGGCTGGAACAACAGGCCCATGCTTACCCCGCAGTTTTATCTGGCGGCGAAAAGCAGCGTGCCGCGATTGCGCGGGCTGTTATTTCTAAACCTGAACTTTTGCTTGCCGATGAACCTACAGGAAACGTCGATCCGATTTTGGCAAAACGTTTACTCCATCTTTTTATGGAGCTGAACCGTATGGGAACCACGGTTTTGATGGCAACCCATGATGAAACTTTGGTGCGGCAAACTAAGGCATCGGTCTTAACACTGGCAGATGGAACGGTGACAATGTCATGAGCAACGCGGGGTTTCCATTGCAGCCGGGACCTATCATTCATCCCTCAGCGGCTCCTTTGCGGTCCCTTATTGTGACCATGGCGATCATGTCTTACTTGGCGTGTCTTGCAATTGGGGCGTTGCTTTTGATTAACCGGGCGGTTGATGGTTGGACCAGCGGTCTATCGCGAGAAGTGACCGTTCAAATCAGGATATTGAACGGTGTTGATGTCGAAGGGGAACTGATCAAAGCTGAAACAATTTTGCGATCGATTTCTGGCGTGAAGTCGGTTGACGTTCTTGACCGCGATGCGGGGGCTAAGCTTTTGGAACCTTGGCTTGGGGCAGGAGATCTCACTGAATTGCCAATTCCGCGATTGATACGCGTGACGATTGATGAGGTAAGTCCACCTGATTTTGCCGAACTTGAATTGGTCTTGAAGAAGGAAGTCCAGGGTGCAAGTCTTGACACCCATCGGCGCTGGCAAGCAGAGCTTACAAGATTGGCGCGCAATTTATCATTCTTTGCATTTGCTATTCTTTTGCTTATTGCAACCTCGGCTGTGGCCATGGTGATTTTTGCCACGCGGACTGTGCTTGATGCTAATCGCAATGTAGTTGAGGTTTTGCATCTCGTCGGCGCGCATGACAACTATATCGCAAGCCAGATTGATCGCCGATTTTTGAGTGCTGGATTGATTTCAGGATCGATCGGTGTTGGCGGTGGTTTTTTAACAATTGGGATTCTAGCTTATGCGTTTGGTGGTGAAATCAACGGGATAGCTGCAGCCGGAAAGAGTTTGCTTTTTGCACCACAGCTCGGAGCTTGGTCGCATTATATGGCTTTTCTCAGTGTACCTCTTGTGGCCACCATCATTGCCGTTGTCACTTCGCGCCTTACGCTCATGCGGATGTTGGACCGGGCATCATGATCGTCATTCGCTCGTTGATTTTCAATTTGGTTTTTTACGTTAATTTGATTTTGTTTTTGATTTTAGGCGCACCGTTTTTTTTCACGCCGCGAAAATGGTCAATTGCCGCTTTGAAACTTTGGGCGAAAGTGAGCCTGTGGTGGCTGCGCATTATTTGTGGCACAAGACTTGAGGTCAAGGGACTGCAGCATGTGCCGAAGGGCGCATCGTTGATTGCTGGTAAACATCAATCGCTGTGGGATACATTTGCGATTTTACCTCTGCTTGATGACCCCTGTATGGTTTTAAAACGGGAGCTTACTTACATTCCATTTTTCGGTTGGTTTATTTACAAGTTTCGCATGATTGCGGTGGCGCGTGGCTCTGGTTCGGCCGCTTTACGCAGTTTGATTAGCAGTGCCAAAATTGAAGCGGCGGCGGGTCGCCAAATCGTCATTTTCCCTGAAGGCACAAGACGCGAACCCGGAGCAGAACCTGCTTACAGGCCGGGTGCGGCAGCGCTTTACAACGCTTTGCAGCTAAATTGTGTGCCTTTTGGTTTGAATGCGGGTCTCTATTGGCCACGGCGAAAATTTTTGCGTTATCCAGGCGTTATTACGATTGAGTTTGGCGCAGCTATTGCGCCGGGCCTCCCGCGCAAAATTTTTGAGGCGGAAATGCAAGTTGCAATTGAAGGCATAACCAATCGTTTGACGTTGGAACGTAAATAGAACAACCGCTTGACAATCTGGAGAATGCGTTCTATCTATGTTCTCATGTTTATTCATGGCTCACCCATCTCCGCTGACTTCCCCCAAGACCTCGGGCTGAAAGATCGCTTCTGGTATTGGCATGGCGCGTCTGGCAAAAAATACATTCATTCAATTTACCCCGCCAATTGTTGCCCGCCATTGCCGGGTGCGATTTATGTGGCGGTTAATCGTGTGGGCGCGTTACGCACCGCGATTGCGGTTGGCCGCTTTCCCGGTTTTCAGGCCTGTGCAATAGGCGCACGTTCGTTGCAGCAAGATGATGGTGTGACCGAAATTCATGTTCATCTTCTGGCCACAGACCCAAGTGTTGCAGACGATATTTTACGTGATTTGCAGGAAGCCTTTGATGCCGAGTTGGGCGATACGCTCACCGTCCCGGGCTTTCATGAAACAACACCTGAACGCACAATGGCAACTTACTTGTCTTAAGTGGTCGCCAGCAATTCTTGGCCTATGCTTTCAAGGTGCTGGTCATGAATATTTATCTGACGCAAGTGTGAGAGTGTGTTGTTGACATAGTCTTGGCAGGTGCCCGAGATCCCGGCAGCACTGCGCACCAATTTGATAACAGCATCTTGTGCTAGCTTGCCTGCATATTGATCATGCTGGGTGTCAGCGGCATAGGTGAGTGCGCGCGGTGCGTTTTTCTCACCTTCAAAATGTAAGTTCACGCTGATCTCGCGATAAACCATGGTGACCTGTTCGCGCGCGCGAAGATAGTGCACGGTGTCATTCCATAGGTCGTCAGCCACTTCAAACCCCATACCATAGCAACAACCACCACGTTCAAGTCCCAACACCAAGCCGGGAGCTGCGTCGGTCCCACGATAATGATGAGAATAAACACAGAGGCTTCGATGATAGCCGAATATTTTCGAAGGCCTGGTTTGAAGATAGGAAAATCCTGGCCGCCACATCAATGAACCATAGCCAAAAACCCAATGCGAACTCATTTTTTATGTGTGGGATCACGGCCAAAGTTTGGCGCCGCGGACTCTTGACCGGCAGCAATAATGCTGCGCCGAACATTACGCGCGCGGTCAAACAACGCATGCAATGTATCGCCGTCACCCCACCGAATAGCCTTTTGCAAAACCGAAAGATCTTCCGAAAATCGGCCTAACATTTCTAGTACCGCTTCGCGATTGTTCAAAAACACATCGCGCCACATCGTGGGGTCAGAGGCGGCAATGCGGGTAAAATCGCGAAACCCACCAGCCGAAAATTTGATGACTTCAGAGTTGGTTACGGATTCCAAATCAGCTGCGGTTGCAACCGTATTATAAGCGATCAAATGCGGTAGGTGACTGGTTATCGCCAGAACCCGGTCGTGATGTTCTGGCGTCATAATTTCAACGTTTGAACCACATGCCCGCCAGAAAGCCCCAAGCTTAGCCACCATGGTGGGATCACTGTCGGCAAGCGGTGTTAAAATGCACCAGCGATTTTCAAAAAGTTCAGCAAAACCGGAGGCCGGCCCTGATTGCTCGGTGCCTGCAATGGGATGGCCGGGAATGAAATGAACGCCATCAGGAATATGGGGTGCAACATCGCGCACAATAGCCCCTTTGACAGATCCCACATCCGTAACAATAGCACCCGCAGCAAGACCGCTCGAAAACTCGGCCGCGACAGCGCCACAAGCACCAACCGGCACACACATAATCACGAGGTCGCAACCAATAACTGCTTTGGCCGCTGTATCAAAAACCGCATCAACCAAATTGAGTTTCACCGCGGCTTCGCGCGTGGCCGCCGACTTTGCATAACCCACGATGGATTTTGCAATGCCCTCACGGCGCATGACATGCGCTAAAGACGAGCCAATCAGGCCAATGCCAATCAAAGCGACACGATCAAAAAGAAAGCTCATGCTAAAAATTCCACTAGGGTTTTGATAAACATGCGATTGGCAGTCTCATCACCAACGCTCAGGCGCAAAGCATGGGGTAAACCATAAGCGTTCACCCGGCGCAGAATAAATCCGTGGCTCGTTAAAAAGTCATCGGCTGCAACCGCTGTTTTTTCGGTTCCAAAATGGATGAGCAAAAAGTTGCCAACACTGGGTGTGACTTTTAATCCCAATTGAGAAATTTCGTGGGTCAGCCAAGCTAACCATTTTTCATTATGCGCAATGGCGCGATCAACAAAACCAACATCTTCAATTGCAGCAACACCGGCGGCAATGGCAGGAGCACTGAGATTAAATGGACCTCTTATACGATTGACCACATCAGCCACATGGGCCGGGCAAAACATCCAACCAATTCGCAATCCTGCTAGCCCATGAATTTTTGAAAACGTTCGCGTCATCACAACATTTTCAAACTCTGACACCAGCGCCATGCCAGCCTCATAATCATTGCGGGTGACATATTCGGCATAGGCCGCGTCTAACACCAAAAGCACTGATTTTGGCAGGCCCTGATGCAACCGCTTAACCTCATCAAAAGACAAATAAGTGCCCGTGGGATTATTGGGATTGGCGAGAAAAACAATTTTGGTTTTGGCCGTCACGCGCGAAAGTATAGCATCCACGTCAGCATGGAAATTGGTCTCAGGGGCGACAACAGCCGTTGCCCCATTGGCCGAAATTACAATTGGATAAACCAAAAATCCAAACTGCGAATAAATCGCTTCATCACCAGGGCGGAGATAGGCTTGAGCAATAAACTCTAAGAGCTCATCGGAACCTGCACCACAGACAATGTTTTCTGGCTTCAACCCATAACGATTGGCAATTGCCGCCCTCAAATCACTAGCGCCACCATCAGGATAGAGCGCCAAATTTTGCGACTGTGCTTGATAGGCGGCAACTGCTCTTGGACTGGCTCCAAGCGGCGATTCATTTGACGATAACTTATAGACCTTGTGAGCTTTGCTCCCGCTTTTGCCCGGCACATAAGGAGCGATATCAAGGATACCTGAATTCGGGACTGGTCTGGTCATGTTTGAACCTCAAAAGGACTGGGATAGCGACCAACCACCTTAAGGCCAAGACTGGCATTTGAGCGCATCAAGCCCACCAAGGGACTTTCTTGCTCCGATAAGTTGCCCGGCAAACTCGACAAGCGATGCGGGCCGATTTTAACTTGCCACAGCGGCGTTGGTGTAAAGTCACGTGGTAGCTTTCCGTTGGTGAGAATCAAGGTCTCATCTTCGCCACTGGATTCAGATGCGGCATGACCGATCACGAGGAGTTGCGGTGCTGCACCATCTTTCAAAAAAGGTAGACAAGCGATTACTTTTGCGTCGCCAGCTTTCCCCGCCAGAAACCCTTCCGCCCAAGGGGAATCCGTCTCAACAACACAGAGATCCCCGGGATTACCTTTGATCTGCTGTAAAGCTTGTGCTTCGTCACGATAGTCCTCGACTGGCATGGTGCCAAAATAATCCCGCATCCGGAGACGGTGGCCAATGGCCTGGTGCAATTTCTTGCTTACGTGAATAGTGACTGGCGCTTGAATAAGGGTGGACGTTGCAATCAAGCCCCGCCAAAGCCGCACCAGAAAATCAGGTGGCACATGTCCTCCAGCACTGCGGGCTAAAAGCCTGCGCAAGACATTGGCTTCCCGCGTTGGCCGAACCGGGGATTGACCAAGCGTGGCGCTGCGCATTTTGCTCACCCGCACATGTTCAATGGCCGCAAATCTCCGTTCGAGCAAATTGAGAATGCCTTCATCCAACGCATCAATTTCGCGCCGGACATCTTCTAAACTTTGCACCGGCACTTCAATTTCACTCATCTCTGAATTCTCTGGTTTTAAAACGACTTATACAGCCTTCATAAGCGGCTGACGTAAAAAAGCAAATATGGCAAAAGATTACAAACCTACTTCATCTGGTGGACGGGCCGCGGCAAAAGCACGGGTCGCCAACGCGGCAGCATGCGCCGGACCCGTTTTCCTGAGGAGAATGCATAAACCTGTTTCATGGCTTCAACCACAATAACGCCAGACAGACCGCCAAAACCTATCCGTTCAATGGCGGGTGAGATTTTTAATCCACTCGCTGACTTCATCGGCGGCGCTACTAAGGCTTGGCTCCAGCTGGTTGGCGTAAACTGTGCATCACGTAACAGTCTAGCCAACTGGGGGCGCGAAAACGGTTGTCCATAGCCAAATGGTGAGCGTTCAGATGCCGCCCAAAGCCCACGCCGATTAGGAACCACCAAAGTAAGCTTACCTTGTGGTCCCAAAACCCGCCAAATCTCATTGAGCATTTCGGCAGGATTTTCTGAAAACTCTAAACCATGGACAACAAGGGCGTTGTCCACCGCACTTTCTAGCAAGGGGAGTTCAAATTCATCGACCAAAGCACATGCAACCGGCCCAGCATTTGGCCACTGCACAACCCCCTGCCGCGCCAACATGAATGAAAAAATCGTTCTTTGCGGCGTTGCACTTGCGTTCAAGTACGGCGATGCATAGCCCAGCCCCATGGTCACAACACCCTCAGCGCTGCTGATCGCTGTTTTTAACCGCGCTGCAATCAAGTGTTGGGTTACAATACCCAGACGACTGTTATAAAAATCGCGAAGATCGACAATATCCATATGATTTCCTTAGCGCGAACCGCTATGACCGTCATTAGTTTCTCACCAAAAAGATTAAGGCCCAACAGCATGTCATCCCTGAGTATTCATCAATTCATGTGTCGTAGCGATAATTATGGGGTTTTGGTGCATGACCATCGCTCTGGTGCGACCATCTCGATTGATGCGCCTGATGCCGATGCAGTAAGCCGGGAATTGGGTAAGCGCGGCTGGCAGTTGACACATATTCTAACCACCCACCACCATATTGACCACGTCGAGGGCAATTTGGTTTTAAAAGATCAATATGGCTGCAAGATCATTGGTCCAGCTGCCGAAGCGAACCGCATTCCCGGTATCGATCAAACCGTAAAAGGTGGCGATCAGTTCAAGATATCTGGCCGCACCTATACGGTCTATGATTGCCCGGGCCACACGCTTGGTCACATCGCCTTTCATGAGGCTGAAGACTATAGTCTGTTTGCAGGTGACACTATTTTCGCAATGGGCTGTGGCCGGGTGTTAGAAGGTACGCTTGAACAAATGTATCAAGCGGTTAATCAGTTTCGAAATTTTGACAGCTTCACATCGATACATTGCGGTCATGAATATACCGAAGCCAATGCCAAGTTTGCACTGAGCGTTGAACCCAATAATCGAAAACTGCAGCAACGTGCGGAAGTGGTTCGCCAACAACGCCTGAAGGGTCAAATGACTTGCCCAACAACGATTGCGGAAGAGCTTGATACTAACCCGTATTTCCGTTGCAACAGTCCAGAAATTCGCAAAAATCTGAGTATGGAAACTGCAACTGATGCGCAAGTTTTTGCCGAACTGCGTACCAGAAAAAATAATTTCAGCTAGGTTTTTTGAAGATTAAATCTTGCGCTGCGATCACGGCACCTGCGGTAATCAAAATACACGCAAACGCCATGAACCAAGAAAACGCAGCAAACCCGAAGACGACAAGAATAAGGGTTGAAAGCAGTGGTGCGGCATAAGATGCGGCACCTAAAACCATAATATCCCCGCGCTTTACCCCAACGTCCCACGCATAAAAACCAAGTCCCAATGGCAGCAAGCCAAGTAAACCAATGGCGACCCATTGGACTTGCGTTTTTGGCCAAACCGTTTCTTCGAGGGATAAATGCAGGCCCAAGGCCACAACCGCCGTGATTAGGCAAAATCCGGCGACGACATCAGTTGGAACATGGCCCTGACGGCGCGACAAGACGGAATACCCCGCCCAAACAAAAGCGGAAGCCAATGCCATGAGATGCCCTAATTGAAGACCTGCAGAAAACCCAACGGCACCACCCTTGGTAATAATCACAATTGCCCCTGAGAGACCAAGCAAAGCCCCTAAGCCATGATACCAGCGCAAGCGTTCGCCCGGCAACAAGGCCGCAAACAGGACAATGAGCAACGGCCAGAGATAGGCAATAAGGCTTGCTTCCACAACGGGCGCATTTTGAATCGCAAAGAAATACAGGCAATGATAGACACAAAGACCAAAGGTACCGGTGAGCCAAACCTGCCAATTTTGTTTGAGTGATTTCATGGCTTTTGGACGCCATATCCAACTGACAACACCCGACATACCGCCAATGAAGAAAGCCATCGCGGTAAGTTGAAACGGTGGGATGGGTCCGGATGCGGTTGATAGCAAAGCCAAAAACGCCCACATCAGAATGGCCGTGAATCCAATAGCGGTCGCCTTGTTACGGCTCATAGCGTCAAGTCCCCGGCTGATTTTCTTTTTCAAAAAACCGCGGACCGAAAATACTAATGAGCACGGCGACCACAATGACCCCTCCGCCGATAAATGAGGATTTACTCGGCACTTCATTCACAAACAACCATGGCCACAACGGGTTCAACACTGCATCAAGCATAGCAAGAAGTGAAAGTGTTACCGCATTGACGGAACGCGCTCCCCAAGCATAAAAAATTAGCGGCGCGGCCAGTTGAACGGCACCCATGAGCGCAAGCAGCCCAGCGTCGCGCAAGCTCACATCAAAACCGCCTGCCGTATGTCCTGCCAAAAATCCGCCAAACCCCGCCACAAAAAATGTTGTGATACCGCCAACGCAAATCGCCGGCACCATATCAACATTGCGATATTTCCGCAGCAACAAAGTTTGCCCGGCAAAACAAATGGGAACACCGATACACACGATGATACCGATGAGTTTGCCATTTTCCAAACCATCCCATGCAATAACAGCCATGCCTGCCAAAGCCATCAGTGCCGCCAAAATGGCTGTAGGCCCTGCCCGTTCTCCAGTTACCCACCGACTGGCGAGCCCGGTAAAAATGGGCGACGTCGCCCCGATCATTGCAATTACGGCGGTGCCAACCATTGTCAGTGATGTCACATAAAGTGTGGAGCCCAATGTGAAGAAAAACGTAGAGATCAAGAGCGCACCCAGCGGCACAGCTTTAAATTTTGCCCAAGTTTCGTGACCATAAACAAAAACCAAATAGCACAGAAGTGTTACGGCCATCCAATAACCGCGCCAAGTGTTAATCTGCCAGCCATCAAGTGTCGGCATAAACCGAACAAAGATCCCAGACAAGCTCCATCCCAAAGTCGCCAAAAGGACAAACCCAACGCCTGTACCGTAACTTTGACCCTTAACTTGCATACAACCCCTGATTCGCGTCGCTACCGCATACAACTACAGAGACGATAGCCACGCAAGGGTTCAGGAATTATTAAGCCCTTAGTTTAAAGTTTTCGGGATCATAAGGACTTTCGACGATAATCGTCGCCTTATGGATTTGGCCTAAGATTTTCACTTCAAGCTCTGTGCCTAAGGCAGAAAACGCTGGTTTTACCATGCCAAGCGCTAGGGATTTATTGACCCGCCAACCAAAGCCACCATTGGTGGCCCGACCGATCAATTTCCCGTTACTGTAAATCGGCTCCGATCCCCGGACATCAGAACCGGCATCTGTCACACCGTGTACTTCCATGGTCACAAAATTCCAATTCAAGCCTTTTTCTTTGCTGGCAACCAGTGCATCGCGCCCGATGAACGGACCTTTGCTTGGATGCACAAAACGATCCAGACCAGATTCGTAAGCCGAGTATTCAATTGAGAGTTCGCGCGGGATTAAGCGGTAGCTCTTTTCAATTGAAAGTGCTCCCATCGCTTTGATGCCATAAGGCTTGATGCCATATTCGCGGCCCGCTGCCATGAGCTGGTCGAACAGTTCAATTTGCTGCTCAACGGGACCATGGAATTCATAACCCAATTCACCAACGAAGTTGACGCGCAAAACATGTGCTGTTGTTGTGCCAACACTGATTTCTTTACCCGATAACCAAGGGAAGGCTTCGTTCGACAAATCAGTTGAAGTCAATTTTTGCAGAACTTTACGTGCATTTGGTCCGGCAATAACCAAAACACCAAGCCGCGTCGTAATCGCGTTTAATCGCACCGAACCATCGCTTGGTAAAAGTTTCCGCAAGCAATCATGATCATGACGTTCATAAGCACCGGCCGAAACCAGATAAAACCGACCCGGCGCCCATTCATAAACCGTGAATTCAGCGCGCACGCCACCACCCGGAGTTAACAAATGGGTGAGCGCGATACGACCCTGTTTTTTTGGAATTTTGTTGGCGAGAATGGCTTCAAGCCAAGCCCTCGCACCCGGTCCCGAGACCTCCATTTTGGCAAATGCTGACATGTCTTGCAGCGCTACATTATCCATCACATTGCGGCATTCTTCGCCAACAAAGCGGAAATAGTTTGAGCGCCGGAATGACCACTTTTCAACGATGCGGCCATCATCCGTAGGCCGCGCATGATTGTGATTGGTGAGTGTGTCTTGTTTGTTAAGCTCTTCAGCTGTGAGCGCATAACCCTTTGGTGCAAACCAACCCGGCCGCTCCCAGCCATAAACCGAACCGAATACTGCACCCAAATCTTTCATCCGGTCATAAACCGCGGTGCGCTTGAGTGGTCTTGCTTCAACGCGTTCTTCATCCGGAAAATGCGGCGTAAACACATTGGAATACGCTTCTTCGTTTTTGACCTTAAGATAGCCCTTGGTGGCATAAGCGCCAAAACGGCGAGGGTCCACACCCATCATATCAATGGTAGGTTCGCCATCAACAATCCATTCCGCCAATTGCCATCCCGCACCACCAGCAGCCGTTACACCAAAACTATGGCCTTCATTGAGCCAGAAATTCTTTTTATCCCAAGCGGGGCCAATGATAGGCGAACCATCCGGGGTGTAGGCAATCGCACCATTATAAACTTTCTTGATGCCTACTTCGCCAAATGCGGGAACCCGCGCTATGGCAGTTTCAATGTGTGGTGCCAACCGATCCAAATCTTCTTGGAACAATTCATATTCACTTTGGTCGGATGGACCATCGACGTAACAGCAAGGTGCTCCCTTTTCGTAAGGACCAAGCAAAAGACCGCCATTCTCTTCCCGCATATACCAGCTTGAATCTGCTTCGCGGAGCACACCCATTTCGGGAAGTCCTTGCGCTTGGCGTTCTCTGATCAAGGGATGCGGTTCTGTGACGATATATTGATGCTCAACCGGAATGACTGGAATATCGAGCCCTACCATAGCGCCGGTTTTGCGGGCAAAGTTACCTGAGCAAGAAACCACATGCTCACAAGTGATATCACCTTGATCAGTTTTGACGAGCCATTGGCCATCCGCCAATTGCTCAATCGCCAAAACTGCCGTGTTGCGGTAAATTTCTGCACCCCGCGCACGTGCACCCTTGGCAAGCGCTTGGGTTAAATCAGCGGGTTGAATATAACCGTCATCAGGATGCTGGATCGCACCAAGAATGCCATCCGTTTCGCATAAGGGCCAAATTTCTTTGAGTTGCGCTGGGGTCAGAAGATTTACTTTAACACCTATGGTTTCGGCCACTCCGGCATAATACATAAACTCATCCCAACGATCTTTCGTTCGAGCTAAGCGAATATTGGACACTTTCTTGAAGCCAACATTTTGCCCGGTCTCTGCTTCCAACTCGCCATAAAGCTTCACGGAATATTTATGAATTTGGCCAACCGAATAGGATAAGTTGAATAAGGGCAACAGGCCAGCCGCATGCCATGTGGAGCCTGAGGTGAGTTCTTTACGCTCAACCAACACCACATCACTCCAGCCTTTTTTAGCCAAATGATACAATGTTGAAACGCCAACCACGCCACCACCAATAACCACAACCCGTGCATGCGTTTTCATAAAGGAGTTCTCCAGAACTATAAATTATTTGCGTCTAACATAGTGAGGAATATTCACGAGGTGTGAGAACAAACGACAGCCACCCCACAATTTCCGACAAAGGGCTTATAGCCCGACATGCTGACAGATAAAATCCACCAAGGCTGACACATCGTCCCGATCAAACACGGGTACATTTTGAGAGATAATCAGACCCGTGGCAGCAATAGCCACAATCGTTGGATCGTCACCTGCCAACGCCGGATGATCGAGTGCGAGATTGCGTACCTCAATCTTATCATGGGTATCGCGTTTGTAGCCCTCCACAATGACCAAATCACAAGGCGTTAGCCTCGCAATAATATCAGCCAATGAGGGCTCTGGCTCATCGCGCAATTCATGAATCAGTGCAAATCGGCTGCGCGAAACAACGGCAACTTCGGTAGCACCGGCCATCCGGTGGCGATAAGAATCGCGGCCTTCATGATCCATGTCAAAAGAATGGTGCGCGTGTTTCACTGTGGCAATGCGGTAACCTTTTGCGGTGAGCGCACGCACCAGTTTTTCGACCAAAGTGGTTTTGCCAGAATTCTTAAACCCGGCCACGCCGATAACACGTTGCATTATAAACCTTTACCCTGAGGATTTAAGATAACTTTCCGCCGCCAACAAATCCTGTGGCCTATTAATGTTAAAAAATGGATCCACCGGATCAACGGGCCATTCGACATTTTCCGCATGAACTAACTTTGCCCAATCTTGAACCCGGCGTAAATTTTGCGTTGCAAGGGCTGAGGTCAATTCTGGAAGCAGGCTGCAATCCCAATAACCTGTAAGATAGTGTGATTGTGCATTTGAAACCGCAATCACAGATGCGCCACGCAGACGAGACACCAAGTCCATCGGAATGAGCGGTGCATCAGATGGCACCGAGACAATTGCTGAAAACCCGTGCTGGACTGCATAGTTAAGCCCTGCATGAAGTCCGGCAAGTGGCGTGCCAATTTCGGTCAACATATCGGGCACAACGGCGCATCCAAATTCTGCAAATCGCGTTGGTACACCATTGGTATTGATTACAAGGTCATCGACTTGTGGCCGTAAGCGGTTCAACACGTGAGCAATTAGCGGCAAACCATCAAGCGGCAAAAACGCTTTCTCTGCGCCACCCATGCGCCGGGATTGGCCCCCGGCAATAACCACACCGAGAACGCTCATCCGTGCGCATAAATTCGTTGCGGCGGAACCCAAACTTGCACCGTGTCACCAAGCCGAATGATGCCTTCGCGCTCGACCCAAGCTGTAAGCCCTCGTTTATTTGTGGCGGCTTTCACAAAACCAGACGCTTGATCTGGATGGGTTTCGGCCACCACATCGGACACTTGCCGACAGGGCATGTTTTCCATATCGACGACCAGCGTTGCCCCCGACGGAAATTGCAACCGCGATGATGGCGGCAGCAGTGTTAAATTGGGAATGCCGCTCAAGGTCATATTTGCGCCAAGCCAGCTTGCAGGCAGTGCTGGAATGCCAAGCTTTGCCGCAACTTCGGCCAATTCTTCGGCCGACACAATTGTTGCTTGCCGCACATTGCGAATATCAATATTGCGGGGGTAAACTGGCAAGGTTCGGCTATCCGATTTTCGCGTCAGACCTGTATGGCAATCACCATCAATGCCCGACAATAAAAGGTGCAGTGAATTGGTTGGCGATTTTACAAATCCGGCTTTGCGGTCTGGTCGCAAGAGTAATTCATCAACGCGGGCCTCGAATTTCATTTTCAGCATTAGTGGCGGCACGATCTGGTCTCCGAACAAAAATCCGATTATAGCAAGGACATGAACAATGGCGACCAAGAAATAACGCTCGATCTCTCAAACCTGCTTTGCCCACTTCCAGTGTTGAAGGCGCGCAAGGTTTTGGAGAGCTTGGCATCGGGGCAGATTTTAACCGTTCTTGCCACTGATCCGATGGCAGCCCTCGACATGCCGCATTTCGCTCATGAGCAGGGTCATAATTTGCTATCACAGACCAAAGACGGCAAAACGCTAATATTTAGGATAAAGCGCAGATGAGCATGGATTTCGGATCATTCAATATGTGGGGACCACTGCGCACTGTGGCCATTCGCCATCCTGAACAGGCCTTTGTGAACACATCGAAAATTGACGCTGAATGGCAAAAACTCAATTTCCATTCAAAGCCCGATATGGCCAATGCTTTGAATGAATATGCGGTGGTTGAAAGTTTGCTAAAAGCCACTGGTGCTAATGTTATCCATTTGCCTAGTGCCAATGAACTAACCCTTGATAGTCTTTACACGCATGACGCGCTCATCGTGACACCCAAAGGCCTTGTGCGCCCGATGATGGGCAAGGCTGCTAGGCGTGCTGAACCCGCAGTGAATGGCGCGTATTTGGCTGGTCTGGGTTTTCCGATTATCGGTGATGTAATCGGCACTGGTTTGATTGAAGGTGGTGATCTCGTTTGGATTGATCGGCACACTTTATTGGCTGGCATTGGCTATCGCACTAACCAAGAAGGAGTGCGCCAATTGCAAGCGCTTTGCGGGCCAGATGTCAATGTGATGTGGTTTGATATGCCGCATTACAAAGGTAAATCAGATGTCTTCCATTTAATGTCGTTCCTGAGCCCCATCGATAAAGATTTAGCCGTGGTCTATTTGCCGCTGATGCCAGCGCGGCTGGTGCAATTCTTGGAATCAATTGGGATGGATTTTATCCATGTACTGGATGAAGAATTCCCGACCATGGGCTGCAATGTCTTAGGGCTAGGCCCTCGCCATGTGATGATGGTGGAAGGCAATCCCATCACCGAGCAACGTATGCGCGATTGCGGCGTTAAAGTCGAAGTGATTAAAGGCTATGACATCTGCCGCAAAGGCGAGGGTGGCCCCACTTGCATGACCAGGCCACTCGTCAGAAGCTAACCTAGGATCTTTGTGCGTACTTTTTCTGAGAAACCAACGGTCACTGTGCCATCGGCATGTTCAATCAACGGGCGCCGAATGAGCGATGCATTGGCCACCGCAAGGGCTACCGCTTTTGCTTCCGTCACGTCAGTTTTTGCGTCTTCCGGCAGCCCGCGCCATGTATAACCAGCACGATTGATCAGCTTCTCCCAGCCACCAACCGCCTTTGCCCATTTCGTAACTTGTGCTGGCGTTACTGGGTTTTCTTTTACATCAGAAAAATTGACATCAATTTTTTGCTCGGAAAACCAATCAAGCGCTTTTTGACATGTCGAACATTTGGTCAGGCCATAAGCATTCATAAGGTTTACTCCGAAGGATTAAGCGAAAGCGTTTTATCGGTAAAGGCCGCGGCCCCACCGGATATTTGATCGGTGAAAGCTTTAAACAAGCCCTCGATCATGGATTTCTCAATGTCTTTCACAATAAACACCATCCGGGTTTGAGGCTTGCCATCGGGCCAATTGGCCAAACGCACTGGCGGATGAAAAACATGCTGCACACCATGCAAAACGATTGGCCGCGCCAGATCATCCGACACCAAAACAATCGCCTTCATCCGAAGCATATTAGCGCCGTGATAGGACGTGAGAAGTTCCAAAAATAACTCCAACCCTTGCGGCGAAATTGCGCGGTCGTCGGTAAAACTAAACGATCTAATCTGTGCATCATGGCGCGACACATCATGATGGTGATCATGACCGTGGGAGTGACCTTTATGCTCGGCGCGCTCAACCGCTTCTAGAGCCAACCACGCCTGAACATCCGGCGCTTTCTTTGCCGGGTCAAACAATCCCATCGTAAACAACCGCGCCGCTGTTGCCTCACCGCGATGCGTGGTCAACAGCCTTGCACTCGGATTAAGTTTCCGCATCCTGACAATGATCGCAAACAACATATTCTCGCCTTCAAGGCCTTCGAGCAGATCGAACTTGGTCAACACAATCCGGTCCGCCACTGCCACCTGTTTGACAGCTTCTGAATGGGCATCAAGTGTAGCCATGCCATTGACACCATCAACCACTGTGATCACACCCTCAAGCCGGGTTTGCGCTAGGAGGTCCGGATGGCTCATCACAGCATGTAAAACCGGTGCTGGATCGGCAAGCCCTGTGGTTTCAATAACGATACGATCAAAGGCTTTGATTTCGCCAGCAACCCGCCTGCGCAGCAGATCTGTTATGGTATCAATGAGATCGCCACGGATGGTGCAGCATAGACAACCAGACGCCAGTTCAATGACATTTTCGTCGGCCGTTTCCACCAGCAAATGATCAATGCCCACATCACCAAATTCATTGATGATCACGGCGGCGTTGGACAGCATGGGATCTTGCAGCAAGGAATTGAGCAGCGAGGTTTTGCCTGAACCCAAGAATCCAGTAAGAATGGCAATAGGAATAAGTGTTTGCATCATGATGCCCTAGTCTCTCGCTTCTTGGTCAGGCCCACTAGCAGAAGAGCGGCTAAAACCAAGCCTCCACCGCCATATTGCTGAATTGATAAGCGTTCACCAAACAACGCGGCCGCAACCCCGGTACTCACAATCGGTTCTAAATTAAAAAACGGCATCACGGTGGATGCGGGCGCAATCCGCAAGGCTTGCATGTGCAGGAAGTAAGCAACGATATAGACCCCAGAAAGGCCAAGCAAATAAAGCAGTGCGAGTGGCGTCAACAAAGGGGATGTCAGCATTGTGAGCTGACCACCGCCGCCATAGAGGGCAATTGCGAATGTGAAGGGTAAAATACACAAATGTACTAAACCGCCAAACACCAGAGGTGACACATGCCCGGCTAAATCACGCCCAGTAAACGATTGCATGACGGCACCGAGGGCCGCTGCGGTCGCTAGAGCAATGCCGCGCCAATCAAGTCCAGAAAATGATGTGCCAAGCGCTATTGCCAGGCCGGCAAAAGCCGCAAGCACACAGATGATTTGCAAGACATTGGGAGCGCGTTTCTCAACCACCACCGATAACAAAACAATCAAAACCGGAAAGGTAAAAAAGATAATCACGGCAAGGCCAACTGGAATAAATTGTACACTCGCCAAATAACAAACCGAGACTACCAATGTGGATAGAGCTTGATACAAAAAGCTACGCCCTAATCGATAAGGGATAAAGAGCGGGAATTTTGTCGCCATCGCCAAGCCCGTAAACACCAGCGCAATCAACGCCGTACGCACGAATGTGCTTTCAAAAGCGGGAATGCCTTGACGAAATGCGCCACTGGCAAAAACCGGGACGATCCCATAAAGCACGGCACCACCTAATGCGAAGGCTACGGCCCGCAAAGCTGGTGTCATATCAATTGATTTTCACTTTTTTGCGCTTTTTCTTCGCTGCAGGTTTTTTGGCAGCGTCCGAACCTTGCGCAATTGGGGCGGCTTTCGGCGGTGTAGATTTTGCAATTGTTGCTGCCAGTTGCTGCATAATTATGGGTGGCATCACTTCACAAAGTGCTTGCTCTTCGCGATATTGCGCACAGATTTGCAAGGCCGTTGGTTGGTCAATATTCCAAATCATTGCGGCATAACCCGCCTTATCTGGCATGCGCACAATGCCATTTTTACCCGGCGCATCCAACCCGGCGGGGGCAATAAGCCTTCCACGCAAAGCCATATCGGCAATAACACCAGTATCATAGTTTCCAAATGAAATACCCCATCCACCAAGATCTTCTGCGGTTGCCAAAGTGAAGGCTTGTTTATTCTTGCAAACCGAACTTGTCATGTCTGCTGGCACCAAAGCCCCCAATGACAAATTGGCCACCTGGGCGAGGCGCGGATTGGTTTCTGAAGGCGCATTTGCAAACCCTTCCAAAAGCAGTGACTGCGCTAAATTTGCCCGACCTTGTCCAGAAGGCGCACCCATAACAACTGCAATGAGTTTACGGCCATTGCGGGTGGCTGATGCCAATAGATTATAGCCAGAGTTACAGACAAATCCGGTCTTCATGCCATCTGCATCCGGCATGGAGCGGATCAGACTATTACGGTTCATTAATTTTCGTTTTCCAACTGCCACATATTCTTGGGCAAAGTAATGTGCGTGTTCCGGATATTCCGTCAGGACGACTGCAGCCAAAACGCCAATATCTCGCGCGGTGGTCAATTGCCGGGGTTCAAACAAACCATTTGGGTTAACAAAATGTGTAGACGACAAGCCAAGCTGCAATGCAGCACCATTCATTTCATCAACGAAATTTTTAACGGTACCAGCACCTGCTTCGGCCAAAACATAAGCCATATCATTGGCGGAATAAACCAGAAGCGCTTGCAGAGCGAAATCTATGCTCACGGTGCCACCAGCGCGTATACCAATTTTGCTAGCAGGTTGCGAACTCGCATACGCTGAGACAATGACCTTGTCTTCGAGTTTAATTTTACCAGCCCGCAGTTTTTTAAAAATAACATAAGCCGTCATGAGTTTGGTAAGGGAGGCAGGATACCAAGGTTCCCCTGCCCGATCTTGCGCGATGACCTCTCCGGTTTTTGCATCAAACAGAACTGATGGGCCAGGTTTGGCAGCAGCATGCGCCACAACCGATAGGCCGAGTAAAATCACCAGAGAGCGAAGTATAATAAGCACGCGAACCGTCCCGGTATTTAAGTTTTGCCGAAGTGCTCCAAAGGAGCCATGAAAGATTAAGGAGGTAAACCAAAGATCCGTTGCAATCAACACCCGAAAATGAGGGTAATTTTGCGGCAACCATAAAATCAGCTCGTGGCATCTGCCTCTTGCACTTGGCAAAACTTATGGTAAGAGACCGGATTGTTGTAAAGCCCTCGTGGTGGAATGGTAGACGCGGCGGACTCAAAATCCGCTCCTGAAAGGGGTGGGGGTTCAAGTCCCTCCGAGGGCACCACCAGATTGATGCGCAAAGCTGGAACTTAACTCTCATGATCCGCATCTCCCCATTTATTGAAATCGATGAACGCGATATCAGCGAAACCTTCGTGCGCTCTTCTGGCCCGGGCGGCCAAAACGTCAATAAAGTCTCAACCGCAGTTGAATTACGTTATGAAGTCGCAAAGGCAGGATTGCCTGAAGATGCCATGCTGCGTTTAAAAACCAAAATCGGGCGTTTGCTAACACAAGACGGCATTATCGTCATTGAAGCGCAAGAATTTCGGAGCCAAGACCGCAATCGCAGTGCCGCACTTGATCGTCTTATTGCGATGCTGAAGGCTGCCCTCGTGCGACCAATTATTCGCCGCGCAACCCAACCTACAAAAGCTTCAAAAACCAGAAGGCTTGAATCTAAAGCCAAACGTGGGACGACAAAAGTCCTCCGCAAGAGCAAACCAAGTTTTGATTAAGGACATCAGATGATTCGAAAGTTGTACGACTGGACACTCTCCCTTGCGGCGCGGAAATCTGCTGAAGGCTGGCTTGCCTTTATTGCATTCATTGAAAGTTCGGTCTTTTTGGTGCCTGCAGATGTTTTGTTCTTGCCAATGGCACTCGCCAAACCCGAACGCGCCTATCGCTATGCTTTGGTGGCCACCATCGCCTCAACCCTTGGCGGCATTGCGGGTTATTTTCTGGGATACTTCGCATACGACGCACTCGCCAAACCAGTATTGGCGTTTTATGGCAAGCTCGATAGCTTTGAGCAACTTCGCACCTGCACCGGCGAAGACACACTTCTTATGCTCTTGGTGACGTCGGGCCTAGCCCATCTACCTCCGATAAAGATCGTCACCATTTTGGCGGGTGTGGCCCAAGTCAGTTTCGTATTTTTTGTGCTGTCTTGCATCATTGCCCGCGGTGCACGTTTCTTTGCGTTAGCCTGGGCTTTGAAGCGCTATGGCGCACCCATCAAAGACTTCATTGAAAAGCGCTTAGGTCTTCTAGCAGCCCTTGCTGCCGCCGTCTTGATTGCGCTGTATTTTGCGGTGAAGTATTTAGGAAACTCTGGAGCGCTTGCATGCTAAACCGTTTTTCGCCATCCAATACGCTCGCCCTCATTTTAGGCATTGCAGTGGCGACCATTCTTGGCGCATTGCTGTTTGAGTATTTCGGCTTTCTGCCTTGCGAGCTGTGTTTGCTGCAACGTTGGCCCTATTACGTAGCTATAATTCTTGCAGCAGTCGGTCTCGGTATGGCGGGTTCCGTTCCCAAAACCACCAGCTTCTTCCTTGCGTTACTTGGTATTGTTTTTCTGTGCAGCACAATATTTGGCATTTATCACGCAGGCGTCGAGTGGAAATTCTGGGCTGGTCCTGATACGTGCACGGGCGGGGGTGGCCTCACCATTGGGCTTCCTGACCTCAGCAAACCTGCGGTTATGTGCGATGAACCCGCTTTGCGAATTCTTGGGCTTTCATTAGCGGGCTGGAACGCAATTATTTCCTTGGCATTAAGTGCAATGGCTTTTCGGGCGACAGCAAAACCTTAAGGGTCAAGCTCCGTATCCCAATAGAGGTAATCCTGCCAACTCTCATGCAGATAGTTGGGCGGAAAATGCCTGCCCTTAGAATGTAAATCACTCACACTGGGGCACACCGGCTTATGGGCCGGAAACATTTTGATCTGATGCGGCAAATGTCCACCTTTCCGCAAATTGCACGGCGAGCAAGCAGCAACCACATTATCCCAAGTGGTTTGCCCACCTTTGGAGCGCGGAATAACATGATCGAAAGTAAGATCTTGATGATGGCTACAGCCACAATATTGACAAGTAAACCGATCCCGCAAGAACACGTTAAACCGCGTGAATGCCGGGGTGCGTGATGGTTTCACATAAGTCTTAAGTGACACCACACTCGGCAATTTAAATTCAAACGATGGGCTGCGTACGACTTTATCATATTCTGAAACGATATTGACACGTTCCAAGAACACCGCTTTCAGCGAATCCTGCCAACTCCACAACGACAAGGGATAGTAGCTCAACGGCCGATAGTCGGCGTTAAGAACAAGAGCCGGGCAAGATTCGGGCGCTATCGGCGCTTGGTACAAAATCACCTCACATCATCAAAGCTTTGTTATTTGATACATGTACTATATCTGGTGTGACGGTTCTGTGAAGGGGCTTAATTGACCTGCGGGGAAATGCCTTTTGCCTGTCGGTAGTGGCTCCATAATAACAGCGCTGCCGCCATCCGATGTGGCCGCCATGGCTGAGAAAGTGCGTGCATTTCCTTTGCGTTCGGGCGCGTCGGTAGTTGAAAAACCTGGGCGACGGCAGACTGCAGAGCAACATCGCCGGCAGGCCAACTATCGGCGCGACCTAGTGCTGTTAAAAGATAGACATTTGCTGTCCATGGCCCAATACCTGAATGGCTGATGAGATGACTGATCACTTCATCATTGGTTTTAGTTTGTAACCCGGCCAAATCAAGTCCGCCTGATTGCGC
>JAYUOP010000151.1:0-24368 GCA_043760745.1 Hyphomicrobiales bacterium | reverse complement strand
CTGCTCTTCGCTAAATCTGTTCCGTTTCATCCCTCTGGTCCTTTTCCATGAGCCAGAGCTAACTTCAATATGGATTAAGATGCGGGGGCAAGGTCACCCTATTACGAGTATTTTCACAAATTTGCTCATATAAAATTATTTAGCTGCAGCGTCTACGGACAAACCTGACCCAAGTACCGTAAGCGCAATAATTTTAAGATCAAGACAAAAACTAGCATTTGTCAAATACTCAGCATCAATGGTAGCAAGTTTCCCCGGCGTTGACATATCAACGTTGTTAATCTGAGCTAGACCAGTAACTCCCGGACGCAAAGTAAATAACCCTCTTGCGGCGCGCTCTGAGATCAAGTCGGCTTGTGACGGAAGACATGGCCTCGGCCCAACGAAACTCATTTCACCGCAAATGATGTTATAAAGTTGGGGTAATTCGTCGAGTTTTGTTTTACGCAGTATTCGGCCGATTGACGTGATTGCGCCACCGCTGACCTGATGTGATGGCAAATCTTTCGTGCCAAATGCCATGGTGCGCAATTTATAGCAGGTAAAAATCTTCTGGTCTCGCCCGACACGCTTTTGGGTAAAAATCGCCGGACCCCTCGATTGTATTCGGATCAAAATAGAAAGAACCAAAATAATTGGCAAAACGAACATGGCAGAAGGAATCGCAATAGCCAAATCGAATAGTCTCTTTTCCACTGACGCTTTCCCGCTAAGCCTTAACAATATTTGATGGTTTGTTTAATTTTGCCATCGCGTTCCTCGTATCGATTATCAAATCCATACTCTCTCCAATCGCTCTATAATCTACCCCGTCGTGGTCGGTGCAGATGAGAGCGACGTCGTAGGTTTTGAATTTTTTAATGTCAAAGGCTAGGCTTTTTCTTCCTGACATTTCGGCGTGTTCGCGCATGTGGGGGATTTCGGGCACGAAGGGATCGTAGAAATCGACGGTGCCGCCTTTTTCTTCAATCAGCTGAATGAGCGTGAAGGCGGGGCTTTCGCGGGTGTCTTCGACGTTCTTTTTATAAGCAATGCCAAACATCAAAATTTTAGCGCCACTCAGGGATTTTTGCTTGCGGCGGCTCAAGGCATCAATCAGTTTTTCGATGACATGAACCGGGGCCATGGTGTTGATCTCACCCGCCAGCTCAATGAAACGGGTTGGCACGTTATATTCCTTGGCTTTCCATGTGAGGTAGAACGGATCAATGGGAATGCAATGGCCGCCGAGGCCGGGACCGGGATAAAAGGGCATATAGCCGAAAGGCTTGGTTTTGGCAGCGTCAATGACTTCCCAGACATCAATGCCCATCTTGTCGTAAATGATTTTCAACTCATTGACCAAGGCGATATTGACGGAGCGGAAAATGTTTTCCGTAAGCTTGACGGCTTCGGCCACTTCACAGCTGCTGACTTCAACAACGCGCTTGACAACTGTGCCATAGAATTGGCTGGCGAGCGCGCTTGCGTCTTCTCCATCGCCGCCAACAACTTTAGGGATGGTGGCTGTATGGTAGTCCGGATTGCCGGGATCTTCGCGCTCAGGCGAAAAGGCCAAGAAGAAATCCGTGCCGGATTTCAGGCCGCCCGCTTCCAAAATTGGTCGCATGATTTCGCGGGTAGTGCCGGGATATGTGGTTGATTCGAGCGATACCAACTGGCCTTTGCGTAAGTGCGGGGCAATGGCGTGGGTGGTGCCGGTGACATATGACAAGTCAGGCTCGCGGTATTTGTTGAGCGGAGTTGGCACGCAGAGAATGATGACATCGCAATCAGCAAGGCGGGCAAAATCTTTCGTAACTTCAAAGCGGCCAGATTTCCGCATGCCGGCGACAGTGTCATTGCTGATCCGACCAATGGGGCTTTGGCCACCATTCAGAGTTGAGATTTTTTTCGGGTCAACATCAAAGCCAAGGACGGGATAGCCAACGGTAAAGGCAGCAACGGCGAGAGGAAGGCCCACATAACCCATGCCAATAATCCCAACGCAGCTCGCGCGGCCGTTGATGCGGGTTGCAAGATTAGCCGCTTCGAAGTTGGCGAAAGACTTGGTGTTGGCGTTTGTCATGGGGTTCCGACTTGATGAATTGGATTAAGTTAGAGCAGTTTCAACCGCAGAGCAAACTGCGGCTATATCTGTCTCGGTCCAATAGGGGTTCATAGGCAAACTTAAAACGCGGGCGCTCAAGTTTTCTGATGTTGGCATAGAGTTTTCGCCGTCGCCAAATTGCACATAAGCAGATTGCAAATGCATGGGTTTTGGATAATACACCGCTGTTGGAATACCTGCTTCTTTCAAGCGCTTTTGCATGTCATCGCGGTTGTTAACTTTTATCGTATATTGAGCCCAAGCCGAAACCACGCCTTGAGGTTTTACTGGCGTTTCAACAATATTATGAAGTCTGCTGGTATAGCGATCCGCAAGCTCGTTTCGTTTGGCAATTTCTTCTGCGAACACAGTAAGCTTAGCCAACAGAATTGCCGCCTGAATTGTGTCCAATCGACTATTCATACCAACGCGCACGGTTTCGTATTTTTCTTTCCCTTGGCCGTGTACGCGTATGGAGCGGATAACGCTTGCAAGTTCGTCATTGTCCGTAAAAATGGCACCGCCATCGCCATAACAGCCCAAAGGCTTGGCCGGGAAAAAGCTTGCAGTTGTGATTGGTGCTAATGTACCAACATGGTGGCTAGAAGCGGAAACAGCGCCAAAGCTCTGCGCCGCGTCAGCAATAAGGAATAAGTTATTTTCGTTAGCGATTGC
Source organism: Hyphomicrobiales bacterium (assembly GCA_043760745.1). Taxonomy (GTDB): domain Bacteria; phylum Pseudomonadota; class Alphaproteobacteria; order Rhizobiales; family Aestuariivirgaceae; genus Aestuariivirga. The sequence goes on along the minus strand of JAYUOP010000151.1, from coordinate 21,604 downwards.
ATTGAGGGCTCGCCAATCGGCAGGTAAGCCAAAGAGATCAACGCCAATAATCGCTTTTGCGTTGTCGCCGTTCGCGTTGGCAGATGAAATAGCGGATTTCAAAGCGGCCGGATTGAGATTAAAGGTAATAGGGTCAACTTCGACGAATATCGGTTTTGCACCAAGGATAAGAATTGCTTCGGCAGTTGCCGTATAAGTGAACGACGGTACAAAAACGGCATGGCCATGACCAACGCCCGCCGCCATGAGGGCGATCTGGAGCGCGTCCGTGCCATTTGCAAGGGCGATTGCGTGTTTTGCATTGCAATAGGCAGAGAGCTCGCGCTCAAGTTGGCCAACTTCTGGACCCATAATGAACTGCCCATGGTCCAAAACTTTTGCAATGTTTGCATCTAGAACTGGCCGCAGCTTTCTGCGTTGAATTTCTAAGCCGGTGAACTCAACTGAGTGTTTCATAATGAATTCCAATGTTCAGATGCAATGGTGATCTAGAGACTTCAGGCCGTAAGGTCAAGATTTCAGATTTTTGCTCTAAATTTTCTGTTAAAATTTTATATCCGCCATTCAGAGTATTGAAACAGGTCTTGAATAGAGTAATTTCTTGGTATGATTTGAATTCACTAAAGGACTTCCCAAATGGCTATCGCGACTGCGCGTGAACAATTGTTGTTGGAATTGGTTAATCGGGCCAGGCTTGATCCAGTCGGGGAGTCGGTGCGGTTTGGAATTGATCTCAATAAGGATTTGGCCGCGGGCACAATTGATGCGGCCCCCAACCAAGTATTAGCGTTTAACACTTTGTTGAATGATGCGGCTGATGCCCATAGTCAATGGATGATTGACAATGATAAGTTTCAGCATGGTGGCGCTGTCATACGCGTTGGCCCGCCCGAGATTAGAACAACTTCACGGCAGCGCATGGAAACAGCGGGCTTCGACTTTGGGACGGGGAGTTTTGCTTCGGGTGAAAATTTAGCCATTAACTATAGCAGTGGGGCGGTCAATGGTGACTTGGATGTTGTTCAGCATCACGAAGGCCTTATGCTGAGTTCTGGACATCGAACTCAAATTCTGAATGAAGCATTCAAAGAAGTAGGTCTTGGTTCTCTCAATGGCCTCTTTAAAGTCGGTTCCACAAACTTTAATGCAACATTGACCACGCAAAATTTTGCGATGGCGGGAAATCAGTTCTTCGTCACAGGTGTCACCTATAATGACGCAGCAAGTGGCGCTAACAACGATGACTTCTATTCTATTGGCGAAGGCATTGCTGGACGCAATGTTCAGCTTACCGTTGGCACTGATGCGGCGATTTCTATGGCGAGCCAGGTGGCTGGTGGTTATGCGCTGGGAACGGCGACGGCGGGGCAAGCGACAATTGCATTTTCAGGCGCGGGCTTGACTTCCACGATTGGCGCCACTTTCTTATTAAATGGTGCAAACGTTAAAATTGATATGGTGGATAATAATACGATTTTGTCCAGTGTTACGGCGGAATTGACGGCGAATACGCCCAATTTGACTTTGATCGGCGTGGCCGATGTTGGCGCAATTGGCAATGATCAAGATAATATTTTGACGGGCAATAAGGGCAATAACACATTTGATGGCAATGGTGGCAATGACACTGTTCGCGGTGGTGCTGGCGCTGATACGGCGGTTTATGAATTTGGCGTTGGCGAATATCAGTTTAATTTTGACGAAGTGAACAATATTTTGACGGTTGTCGGTGACGCTGAAGGCACGGACACTTTCAAGGATGTTGAATTCTTTGATTTTGGTGGCACCGTGATGACGCTTGCCGAAGTCGCTGCTTTGGAAACGCAAATTCCAACGGTTTCTATTGCGGCGGTGAGTGCTGTTGTCGCCGAAGGCAATAGCGGATCCACGGCTGTTACGTTTACTTTGGCTCTGAACCCCGGCTATGAAACTGATCAGACACTGCAATATACTGTGGCGGGTTCGGGGGCGAATGCTGCCAATGCTGCGGATTTTGTTGGCGCATTGTCTGGTACAGTGACATTCCTCGCGGGAACACTCTCACAAACCATTACGGTGAATATTGCAGGTGATTTAGCAGTGGAAGCCAATGAAACCTTCAGCGTTACATTGAGCAATCCGTCGAGCGATATTGTTATCGGGACAGCGGTTGCCACTATGACCATTACCAATGATGAGCTGGCGCCAACCATTATCAATGGCACAAAGAAGGCTGATAACTTGATCGGCACCGAAGGCCAAAACACCATCAATGGCTTGGCGGGCAATGATGTGATCACCGGGCTTGGAGACGATGACACAATTGATGGCGGCAAGAAGAGCATAGATACTTCGGTTTATCGTGGTGCTTCGGCCGATTACGTCAAAACCTTTGATGCGGTGACTGGGAAATTTACGATTTCTGGCGGCATTGATGGCGTTGATACGGTCAGCAATGTTGAGTTGTTCCGGTTCACCGATGGCACTTTGACCGCCAATCAACTGCGCGGAATTGCCTTGGATATCAAGGGTTCGTCCAAAGGCACCGAAATGAACGGCACCATCGGCATGGACAATATGACCGGCAAGGGCGGCAATGACATCATGAATGGTGGCGCTGCCAATGACCGACTTGATGGCGGCACGGGCAATGATTTCTTGACTGGTGGCGCTGGCGTTGACACCTTCCGCTTTACCGACAAGAAATTTGGTGTTGATACAATCACCGATTTTACCGACGGCGAAATTTTGAGCTTCAGCACAAAGCTTGCTGATAACTTCAGTGATTTTGTGATTACCAATAATGGGACGAATGCAGTGACAGTTACGCTGGGTCTCAATAGTGTTGTGGTGCAAGGAACCGCGCTGTTTACGCTGGATGCAGGTGACTTCTTCTTTGGCTAACTAATGACAATAAAAACGCCTGCTTGTTTAGGTGAGCGGACTTTGTTAAGATAATCGAGGGTTGTATCTCATAGGTGCAGCCCTCAGTTTTTACGGGGAGCGTTACCAAATGGCCTTACCAATATGGACCAATCAAGAGGTGCTTGATCAATTGAACACAGAGTTCTCTTGGGGCAGCTCGGTTATCACGTACACATTCCCAACGAAAAGCTCTGGCATGTATGGCGCAAGCTCAGCGAAGAAGGGTTTTTCAGCGCTTAATGCGGATCAACAAGTTAAAGCAAAGCTTGCCCTGCAATTGTGGGATGATTTGATTGATCCGAGCTTTGTGCAAGTTTTTGGCAGCTCAGATATTGAGTTTGCCAATTCTAAGAAACTAAGTGGTTACGCTTACGGCTATTACCCTGATGTTGGATCGGTGTGGTTCAACAAGAGCTATCCTGATTTGCAAAAACCTGTCGTTGGTAACTATGGTTTTAGTACTTTTGTTCATGAAATTGGCCATGCCATAGGGCTCGATCACATGGGACAATATGATGGCGCTGGTGATTGGACGCCGTCTAGTTTTCAAGACAGTGCGGTTTATTCCACCATGTCGTATTTTGGACCAAATGGTTACGACGGTGTGGGGTCAGTGGCTTGGGCGGATTGGACTTCCGCTGAAGGCATTACCTATGAACCGCAAACGCCAATGATGAATGATATCATGGCGATCCAAACCACCTATGGGGCGGACTATTCGACCCGCACTGGCAATACGACCTATGGCTTTAATTCTACAGATACAACGATCACGAATGCTATTTATAATTTCGCGATCAACCTCAATCCGATCCTCTGTCTTTACGATGCTGGTGGTATTGATACTTTAGACTTGAGCGGCTGGAATACGTCGTGTGTCATCAATCTCAACCCCGGCACATTCTCAGATGCCAATGATATGACGTCGAATATTTCGATTGCACGCGATGTTTGGATTGAAAATGTTGTGGGCGGCGGGGGTAATGACCGCTTGATTGGTAATGATGCAGATAATCAATTATCCGGCATGGGCGGCTTTGATGTGATTGATGGCGGGTATGGCATTGATACCGTGGTCTATAATGGCAATTCGTCTGACTTCGGCGTGTTTATCGATTGGGCCACCAATATTGTCACCGTGGAAGGCCTTGATACGGGGATTGATAAGATTTCCAACACCGAGTTCATTCAGTTTGATGATGGGATCTTTAGCTTTGTAGGGCTATTTGATCCCGCCAATCCCGGAGAAATGCCAACAATACCATTTGCGTTTTTATCTGCGGTAGACACCAATGTTTCTGAAGGCACAATCACGTCCGGTGTGTTCACCTTTGCTGTCACGCTGGATGCTGCGGCGATGGAAGATTTGTCGTTTGATTATCAAATCTATCATCAAGGCGAATATTCGGCGGAGGCCTATGATTTTGCGGGTTCGCTGACAGGAAGTGTAACGGTTGTAGCGGGCTCGCTCATTGGCACATTTAACGTCAATGTTTTGGCGGATGTTGATTACGAAATAGATGAAACCTTCGGTGTCAGAATTATTGATTCTAGCGCTGGCGTTATTGTGTTTGATGATTACGCATTGGGTGAAATCATCAATGATGATTTGACACCTCCCACCACGATCAATGGCACTAAGAAAGCCAACACCTTAAATGGTACGGACGGCGGAAATCATATTTATGGGTTGGCTGGCAAAGATGTCATCCATGCGATGGGCGGCAAAGACTTTATCGATGGTGGTACCGGCAATGACATTCTTACCGGTGGTGCGGGCGAAGACGGTTTCCGCTTTGCTGATAAGAAGTTCGGCAAAGATGTGATTACTGATTTCGTTGATGGCTTGGATTGGTTAAGTTTTGCGCCAGTTCACGCGGACTCATTTGATGACTTGAACATTTTGAACAATGGTACAACCAGTGTTACAATCGTTATGGGTAAGAACACAGTGACCATTAACGGTATTGCGAACATCACGCTCGATGTTGACGATTTTGCGTTTTATTGATCGCGGGTAATTCCTCGTAATAAAATATCTAGGACTGCTGCCTTGGTGCTTGTTAGACTTGGTTTTTTGCCACGTATTGCCTCAACTTGAACGCCGAAGTCAGCGTAATGCTGGGTTACTGCCCAGATGGCAAAAATGAAATGATGGGCATCAACGGGATTGATTTTCTCTGCGGCAATCCAACCATTAATGACGTCGGCTTTTTGATCGACCAATTCCTTGAGCGGGCCTTTTAAGAAGACTGAAATTTGCGGTGCGCCATGCAGGATTTCGTTGGCAAAGAGCCTGGAGGCTTTTGGATTAGAAAGTGACATTTCTAATTTTGCTGAGATGTACCGCGTCAATTCAGTAAGAGGATCGCCTCCGGGGTCAAGGCTGCGTAGTGGCGCTAACCAGGCATCAAGTGTGCGCTCCATGAGAGCGATGTAAATGTCTTCCTTACGCCGGAAATAATACAACAAATTGGGTTTGGACATGCCGCAATGGGCGGCAATTTGATCGACTGTGGTTCCACGAAACCCATGTCCAGAAAAGATGTCTAATGCCGCGTCAAGGATCATTTCTTGATTTTGAACTTGAATGCGGGTTTTCTTTGGGGTGACGCTTAGAGCTGTTTCCATGGGGGGTAGCTTATAATTCTTGATCAATTGGTCAAGAGGAGATAGCGTTTTACCAGTTGATCAAGAATCTAGGACTTTACTTATGACCGCCGCCGTTATCGATGCACAAGAATTGGGGCTGACTTTTCGCACCGGGGATGGCGATGTTCACGCGCTGAAGGACGTAAACCTGCGCGTTGAAGAGGGTGAATTTGTTTCGTTCATCGGACCATCGGGGTGCGGCAAGACTACGCTTTTGCGGGTGATCGCTGATTTGGAGCAGGCCACTACAGGATCCATTGCAGTCAACGGCATGACGCCGGAACAAGCGCGAAAGTCACGAAGCTACGGCTATGTGTTTCAAGCCCCAGCGCTTTATCCATGGCGGACCGTTGAGCAGAACGTCGGATTGCCGCTGGAAATCATGGGAACTGACGATGCAACGATGCGCATTTCTCATAATTTGAAGTTAGTGAACTTGGAGGGTTTTGCCAAGAAATTCCCATGGCAATTGTCGGGTGGCATGCAGCAGCGGGTATCGATTGCGCGGGCTTTGGCCGTAGAGCCCAAGCTTCTTCTGATGGATGAACCCTTTGGTGCATTAGATGAGATCGTTCGCGATAAACTTAATCAACAGCTCTTAGAGCTCTGGAATAACACGAAAAAAACTGTGGTGTTTGTAACACATTCGATTCCGGAGGCTGTATTTCTCTCCACGAAAATTGTGGTGATGAGCCCAAGGCCCGGCCGGATTATTGATGTAATTGAAACCAATTTCCCACGCCAGCGCACATTGGATATTCGGGAGACGCCAGAATTTATCAAAATCGCACAGCGCGTGCGCGAAGGTTTGAAAGCTGGTCATTCTTATGAGGACTAAATGAGCGAACGCATAGCCCTTCGACCAGCACGATCACAGGACATGCTGGCTTGTGCACGCATCATCAACACTTGGATTGATGAGACAGATTGGTTGCCGCGCGTGCAAACGCCGGAAGCAATTACAGCGCATTATCAAACGACGGTGTTTCAAGAACGGCGTTCATTTGTAGTGACTGCGGATGGCATGGTGATCGGTGTGATGTCGCTCTCCAACGATGGATATATTTCAGCAATGTGTTTGGGGCGGCAATATCGCGGGCGCGGTGTTGGCACGATGATGATCAACCAGGCCAAGGTTGAGTTTGGTCACGAGGCAAAAGTCTGGACGTTTGAAGCCAATGTTTTGGCAAATGCGTTTTTTACAAAGCATGGGTTTTTCTCGATCAACCGCACAGACGGCGACAATGAAGAAGGTTTGCCTGATGTTTTGATGCAATGGTTTGAACGGGTGGAGGAATGATAACGTCTCCACTATCTCGTCATTCCGGCGCAGGCCGGAATCCAGCTTTAAGTACGGTATTGAATTCTAGCTGGATCCCGGCCTGCGCCGGGATGACGGTTTATAAATGAAAACCCAAAGTGCTCATAAACCTCGTCATACGTTTCCTGTCTTCGTTGTGTGCAGTGTTATTATTGTTATCTGGTACATCGCAGCAATCTTCATGAATACCGTCGTTGCGGAATCAAAAATTGCGGCAGCTGGCGGCGGGCTTGCTAATACCATTATTGTTTCTTGGAGCCTTGATCGCCCGGTAATTCCAGCACCTCATCAGGTGGTGGCGGAGGTTTGGAAAACAGTATTCACGATTGCGCCGTGGAAGGTGAAATCGCTGGTTTATCACATTTGGGTAACACTCTCGTCCACGTTGTTTGGCTTTGTGTTGGGTACTTCTCTTGGCATCTTACTCGCGATAGCGATTGTGCATTCGAAGCTCTTGAGCAAAAGCCTGATGCCATGGATCATCGCCTCGCAGACCATTCCGATCTTGGCGATTGCGCCGATGATCATTGTGGTCTTGGGCTCGGTCGGGCTCACTGGCCTTGTTCCGAAATCGATCATCTCAATGTATTTATGCTTCTTTCCGGTGGCCATTGGTATGGTGAAAGGCTTGACCTCGCCAGACGTGATGCAGCTGGATCTCATGCGCACTTACAGCGCTTGCCGTAGACAGATTTTATGGAAGTTGCGTTTGCCAGCGGCCATGCCATTTCTTTTTACGTCATTGAAAGTAGCAATCGCAATTGCACTGACAGGAGCCATTGTTGGTGAACTGCCAACCGGTGCGCAAGCTGGAATTGGGTCTCGCATGTTGGCCGGGTCGTATTATGGGCAAACCATTCAAATTTGGGCAGCCCTAGTTGCTGCATCAGCAGTGGCCGCGTTTTTGGTGTATGGCATCGGCTATATAGAGCGGATTACAAATGCCCGCATGGGAGTGCGAGAGGCATGACCAAATCCATCAACAATTTCATTGCACCTGCTGCCTTCGGCATCGGCCTTTTGTTGTTCTGGCAATTTATTGTCCGCTATTTTGAAGTACCATTTGTAATTTTTCCTGCGCCCGCGGATATTTGGTCCAAACTTATTGTTTCGTTGCCAACGCTCTATGCAGACTTCGTGCAAACTTTTATGCGGGCGGTCTTGCCGGGATGGATCATGGGCTCACTCGCTGGATTTATTGTTGCTTTGTTTTGTGATCGTTTTCCGTTTTTGCGGGCGGGGCTTTTGCCTCTCGGCAATCTGGCTGCGGCTTTGCCTATTGTTGGGGTCGCCCCTATTCTCGTCATGTGGTTTGGTTTTGACTGGCAATCGAAAGCGGCCATGGTTGTTGTGATGACGTTTTTCCCGATGTTGGTGAATACAGTGGCTGGACTTTCCGCATCCGGGCATTTGGAGCGCGATTTGATGCAGAGTTACAATGCCAGTTGGTGGCAAACTCTGACCAAGCTCAGGCTACCTGCTGCTATGCCTTTTATTTTCAACGCCCTCAAAATCAACTCGACATTGGCGATGATTGGCGCAATCGTAGCGGAGTTTTTTGGAACCCCTATTGTGGGCATGGGCTTTCGGATTTCGACGGAAGCTGGCCGCATGGGGCTTGATATGGTTTGGGCTGAAATCACGATGGCAGCATTGGTGGGTTCAGCATTTTACGGGTTATTGACCGTCATTGAGCGGTGGGTAACTTTTTGGCATCCGTCTTACCGTCGGTAGGGTGGAATTTTAAACAGGGAGAAGAAAAAATGAAGAAATATTTCCTCGCCGCCGTTGCGGCTGGTGCATTACTGGCAAGCTCTACGGGTGCATTTGCAGAAGCTGTAAAGCTGCAATTGAAGTGGGTTACGCAAGCTCAGTTCGCTGGCTATTATGTGGCCCAAGCCAAGGGTTTTTATAAGGACGCCGGTTTGGACGTTACAATTATGCCGGGCGGCCCAGACATCAACCCGCAAGCGATTTTGGCTGGTGGTGGTGCTGACGTGGTTGTAGATTGGATGCCATCGGCTTTGGCCACCCGCGAAAAGGGTGCCAAGGTTGTGAACATTGCGCAACCGTTCAAGCGCTCCGGCATGATGCTCACCTGCCGCAAGGATTCTGGCATTGTGACGCCAGCAGATTTCAAAGGCAAAACCCTTGGCGTTTGGTTCTATGGCAATGAATATCCATTTTTGTCTTGGATGAGCCAATTGGGATTAGCAACAACCGGCGGCGCTGATGGTGTTACCGTTTTGAAGCAAGGCTTTAACGTGGATCCAATTCTGCAAAAGCAAGCCGCTTGCATTTCCACTATGACCTATAATGAATATTATCAGATCATTGAAGCTGGCATGAAGGCTGATGAACTCGTGGTGTTCAAGTATGAAGATCAAGGTGTGGCAACACTTGAAGATGGTCTTTATGCCATGGAAGACAAGCTTGCTGATCCAGCGTTCGTTGCCACTATGGCGAAGTTCGTCAAAGCCTCGATGAAGGGTTGGGATGACGCGCGTGCTAACCCAGCTGATGCTGTGAAAATCGTGTTGGAAAATGATGCCTCTGGTTCACAAACCGAAGCGCACCAAACCACCATGATCCAAGAGATCAACATGCTGACCGAAGGTTCCGATGGTACATTGGATGTAGCCGCTGCTGAACGCACCGTGGCAACCCTGATGAAAGGTGGCTCTGATCCCGTGATCACTGCTGCTCCCGTCGGCGCTTGGACCGACGCTGTCACCAAAGCTGCAATGGCGCAGTGATTTAGAAACAGGTGGGAGGGTTTAAGGCCCTCCTGCTTGACATTTGCCGTCAAGTGAAATAATGTAGTGAAATCACTACTATTGGGGTCTCCATGAAAACCTTGTCGACTACCGAAGTTAATCGCTCTTTTTCGAAAATTGTAAATCGTGCCGCAAAAGGTGAGGTTTTTGGTGTGACAGTGAGAGGTAAAATTATTGCCCGCATCGTTCCCGAAGATGATTACAATGATGTGGCATTAGCGATCAGACGGCGTGTCCATCTGGAAACTTTGAGGGATAAGCCAGTTTTGAATCTTCCACGAACAACACGTAATGAAATGTATGATGATGAATGAGCCATGCGCTTTGCCATTGATAGTAACATTATTATCTATGCCGAAGGCTTGAATGACGAGAGTCGACGGGATATAGCCCGACGGCTTTTTCTCAGCTTGCAAGGTCTACCAGTGATTATTCCTATCCAAGTTTTGGGCGAAACCTTAAATGTCTTCATCACCAAAGGCAAAATGTCTTCATCTCATGCTGTGGCGTTGCTAGAGCCATGGCGCACTGATTATACAGTCCAAGCGACAACACCTGAAATCCTAAATGAGGCTTTCGAAATTGTTGTTTCTCATCAGTTTTCAGTTTGGGATGCCATAATCCTTGCTGCTTCATCCTTCGCAGGGGCTGAGGCGCTTTTTTCTGAAGATATGCAAGATGGCTTTGTTTGGAAAAATACCACGATCGTAAACCCATTTTTGTCCTACCCAGCGCCGCTTGTCCGGGCTCTCATCAATCCAAATTAGGAGCATCCCCCATGTCCACAACACTTATTCGCGGCAGTACGGTTGTTAATCATGATCATTCGGTGAGAGCCGATGTGTTGATCAGGGACGGCAAGATTATTGGCGTGGGTGCTGGGCTTTCGGGGGATAAAACGATTGACGCAGGCGGGTGCTTTGTGATGCCCGGTGGCATTGATCCGCACACCCATATGGACATGCCATTTATGGGCACCACGACGGCTGATGATTTTGAATCCGGGACCATGGCAGCTCTTGCTGGCGGCACCACCATGACGGTGGATTTCTGTTTGCCTGCACCGGGTGAATCCATGCTCAAGGCCTATCAGGCTTGGCGGCATAAGGGCGAGAAGGCGGCGGCGGATTATTCATTCCATATGGCGGTCACGCAATGGAGCCCGATGATCCATGATGAAATGGAAACCGTGGTCAAAACTTATGGTATCAACACGTTCAAACATTTCATGGCCTATAAAGGTGCTCTCATGGTCAATGACGATGAGATGTATAATTCCTTCAAGCGCTGCGCTGAGCTTGGGGCATTGCCCTTGGTTCACGCCGAAAACGGCGACGTGGTGGCGCGGATGCAGGCTGATCTTCTTGCGCGTGGTGTGACCGGGCCAGAGGGGCATTCCTATTCGCGCCCACCCGAAGTGGAAGGCGAAGCTGCCAACCGCGCGATCATGATTGCTGATATGGCGGGGGTTCCCTTGTATATTGTGCACACATCATGTGAGCAGACCCATGAAGCCATCAGGCGGGCGCGGCAAGCGGGCAAGCGGGTTTATGGCGAGCCGCTGATCCAGCATTTGATGCTCGATGATTCAGAATATCAGAACAAGGATTGGGACCATGCGGCAGCGCGCGTAATGAGCCCACCGTTTCGCAACAAGCAGCATCAGGATAGTTTGTGGGCCGGATTGCAATCGGGTTCGCTTTCGGTGGTGGCCACGGACCATGCTACTTTTACACTGGCGCAAAAGCGGATGGGGGCGAAAAATTTTACGCAAATTCCAAATGGCACCGGCGGTCTTGAAGACCGCATGCCAGTCTTGTGGACGGCGGGGGTGAATACCGGGCGTTTGACGAAGGAAGAATTTGTGGCGGTAACGTCCGCCAACATCGCCCGCATCTTGAACATGTATCCGCGCAAAGGTGCTGTTATGGTGGGGTCGGACGCTGACGTGGTGATTTGGGATCCCGCAGCGACCAAGAAAATTACAGCGGCCAAACAGTTTAGCCGGATTGATTACAATGTGTTTGAGGGCTTTGAATGTAAAGGTGCGCCGCGCACTGTCATCTCGCGTGGGCGTATCGCCTACGAACAAGGCGACATGCGTGCCAAAGCCGGGGATGGTGATTTTATCCCCCGTCCAGCAAACGCACCAGTGCACCAAGCTAACGCGATTTGGAAGGGTGTGACACAGCCGAAAGGGGTTAGTAGGATAGATGTGACGCCGTAAATCAAATGAGTATGAAACCAAAAAAATCGGACAGTGCAACTACAAATGTTCAGCAATTTTTTTCACATATCCAAGCAAATTGGACTGTGCTGGTTGTAGCGTCACTTGGCGCGTCACTGTGCTTCAATATTGGGTATTTCTTTTCACTGTTCGGAAACAACCCATTTCTTGTAAGCATCGAAGACTTGAGTAAGTCATTTATTTACATTTTGTCGCTTTACGTCGTTCTGCAAAACGTTGTCTATCTTTTTCAAGACTTGCATGAAATTACTGCCAAATGGGCGAAGGTTTTAGTTATCGTTGTTGGATTTTTTGCCACTTTAATTCCACCAATAGTTGACCTCTATCACACTTTGGGAACACAAAATAACACAGAATATTACAATCAAGTGTTTTCACTTGTTACTCGAGGCTTAGCGTTGTTAACAATAGCCCTACTTATTCATGCGGGTGTTAAGCAATCAGGAAAGCTTTCTATTGAGCAGATGCTTTCAATGCTTTTGCTAACATTTGCTGTTGCATACTCTTTCGGAATTATGACCTTTTATGCTGATTGCCGTAAAATGCAGGAAATACAAACCGTAAACAATACCGACGAAAAATCTAAGGGATACTTGTTAACGACAAGAACCCAATTTATAATCCAGGTCGATAGTGCAAATTGCAAATTTGAAGTGTTTCCTATCGACAAAATCAGAATTATTAGAGTTACTCTTCCGGCAGTCTATAGTGCCAAAAACGCCTTAGATCATTGCTTTAAATAAAGGAAAATATGATCCGCCACGTTGTTCTCCTGAAACTTCACGACGCGGCTGATGCACCGCAAATCTTCGCTGCCCTCAAAATCTTGCAATCTCAAATACCCGGCATCATCAACATCACCGCTGGTGTTGATTGCAGCCCTGAAGGTTTGCAGCGTGGTTACACTCACGGGTTTACGGTTGACTTTGTGGATGCAGCGGCTCGGGATGCCTATCTGCCTCATCCGGAACACCAAAAGGTTGGGGCGATGATTGTGGCGGCTTGCGTTGGTGGTGTTGATGGGGTTCTGGTTTTGGATTGGGAAATCTAGCTAACTTACTTCGATTTTCGTTGATGCTTTATGATTAAGTCTGATTTGCAGGGCCGAGGCGCTGCCGTAAAGAACCAATGCAAAGATATTTCACTTCCTCACCCTGAGGTGTCTGCAACTTCGCGGGCCTCGAAGGGTTGGTTGTTGTGGTGCAGGTGCTTCGAGGCTCGCGAGGGCTCGCACCTCAGCATGAGGGATAAAGCGAACTTGAGCCAAGCTGGGGCAGATGACCTGTTCCGCAGACTGTGTTAGACTTTTCTCATGAATCCGCTTCGCATGAAACTCACTCCTGAGCTTGTTGCCCTATGCTATCGGGAAGAGCCTGATCCGGGGCCGGATCCTGCTTTGGTATATTTGGATGATGACACGCGGCTAGCAGCGGCGCGAAAACTATTGGCGCAAAAGCCGCCAGGACCATTTTACGTGTTTGCTTATGGCTCTTTGATTTGGAAGCCGGAGTTTCCGACGGTGGAGACATTCCGGGCGACGGCTATGGGCTGGCACAGGGCATTTTCGATGGGGATTATTCGGTTTCGCGGTTCCCCCGATTGTCCAGGTTTGATGATGTGTTTGGACCCCGGCGGGGTTTGCGAAGGGGTTGCTTTGCGCCTTGCCGATGATGATCACGAAGGGCAAATGGTGAGCCTCTTGAAGCGCGAACTTTCCCGGGCATCAGCTGTTGAGAGTGTGCGCTGGATCGACGTTCAAAGCCATCAAGGTCCAATCACAGCTTTAGCTTTTTATGCCGGACCATCCCAGCTTGACCATTATTTTGGCGGGCGGCCCTTACCCGATGTTGCCAAGACTTTAGCAAAAGCTTGCGGACACTGGGGGTCCGGGGCTGAGTATCTTTATAACACAGTTTCCCATTTGGAGCAGCTTGGCATTCATGATGAGAACTTGTGGGCGCTGCAAGAATTGGTAGCGCTCGAAATTCAGGCGCGGTATGGAAAAACATGACTATTGCAGCTCGCTCAGCCACACTTCGGCTATTAGGAAAATAACATGCAGCCCGGCCCACATGAACATCCGTTTTATCGCCCGTTGTGGCGCAGGTCAGCAATCGTAGGCACGTGTTTTGTCTGGGCCTGTATTGAGACCTATTACAAAGCGACACCCCTTTGGCTCATGTTGGCTTGGGGCATGACGGCCTATGCGTTCTGGACCTTTATTGTAACCTATCCAAAACAAGTGCCGCCGCCAGAGAATAGCTGACCGCTGCTAAACGCCGCTTGTATCCATGCTAAACTTGTAGTCTTATTTCAGCAAAGCAATGGGAGTTAGACATGGAATATCGGCAACTTGGCCAATCTGGCTTAAAGGTTTCACTGCATGCATTGGGCACAATGAATTTCGCTGGCGAAGGTTTCTTCGGCATGGCAGGCAGTCTGAACCCGGCAGAATCCCAACGCTTGGTTGACGTTGCTGTTGATGCAGGGGTCAATATTTTTGATACGTCGAATGCTTATACAACAGGGAAATCTGAGGAAGCGTTGGGCGCTGTGCTCAAAGGGCGCTCAGATCAGTTGCTGGTTGGAACCAAGGTGCGTTTTGGTATGGGGCCCGGCCCCAATGAGCAAGGCCTGTCTCGGTTTCATATTATCCATGAATGCGAAGCCAGTTTGAAGCGACTGGGCCGCGATCGCATTGACGTTTATTTCCTGCATGAATGGGATGGTTTAACGCCGGTTGATGAAATGATGGCGGCGCTCGATACGCTCGTTACCCAAGGCAAGGTGCGCTACATCGGCTGCTCAAATTTTTCCGGCTGGCATATCATGAAGGCCATGATGTCTTCCGAGCGCAATCGGTTCCACAAATTTGTTTGCCAGCAAATCCATTACACCATTGAAGCCCGCGAAGCTGAGTATGAGCTGGTGCCGATTGCGCTTGATCAGGGTGTTGGTATTCAGGTGTGGAGCCCAATCGCTGGCGGTTTGCTGTCGGGAAAATTCCGGCGCAATTCTGCGCCAGAAGTGTCGCGCCATCTCGTGGGTTGGAGCGAGCCACCAATTCGAGACCAAGAACGGCTCTACCGAATTATTGATCAATTGGTAGCGGTGGGTGAGGCGCATGGCGTTTCTGCAGCGCAAGTAGCACTTGCTTGGCTTGCTGGACGGCCCGGCGTTTCATCCCTCGTAATTGGCGCGCGCAATGAGACGCAATTGAAAGATAATTTGGCATCGGCATCGCTGGTGCTGACAGCGGATGAAAGAAAATCCCTCGATGATGTCAGCAAAATTCCATTGCTCTACCCATATTGGCATCAAGGGAACTCTGCGGCCGAGAGACTTGGTGCAGCTGATCTTTCGTTGATTGGGCCACATTTGGAAGCGCGTGAATCGTGAATGTAAATAGATTGACTGATTAGTATATACTATTTATAATTTTTGTATATACTGGAGGCCATAACATGAGCTTTTACATTAAAGATCCGGCGACTGATGAACTTGTGCGAAAACTGGCAAAGTTGAAAGGCAAGTCATTAACGGAAACCGTCCGTGAAGCCGTTGCACGCGAGTTTGAAGGCACGGTGCTTCATATTCCTCTTCGAGATCGTATCAAGCCAATTCAAAAGCGCATTGCCGCTTATGGAAAGTCCGGGCTTGAAGCTGACAAAGCATTTTACGATTCATTGAACGGCGAATGACTGTTTTTATAGATTCGTCCGCGATGGTTGCAATAATGACCAACGAAACAGATGCAGTCGATTTGGCCAATAGACTTGAACAACATGCCGAGGCATTCACTTCGTCAATTGTCATTCATGAGGTCGCTCTTGCGATAGTTCGCAAGAACAATTCAACAATTGAAAATGCTATACAAGACATTCGTCAGTTTATGACAATCGCGCAAGTAAGCGTATTAGACATCACTGAGCCAACAGCTGCTTTAAGTCTGCAGGCTTTCAAAAAATTTGGCAATGGCCGTCATCGTGCCAGTCTCAATATGGGTGATTGTTTTTCATATGCCTGTGCGCAACAGCATAGCCTCTCACTGCTCTTCAAGGGCGATGATTTTAATCACACTGATATTCGCATTGCATAGGAGTTTGCCATGACTGTAAAAACCAACCTCACCATTAATCCCCAACGTCTGTGGGATGATCTTATGGCTACTGCCAAATTCGGCGGGACTGCGAGGGGTGGTATCAAACGGCTTACGGTATCTGATGACGATAAGCGCGTGCGCGATTGGTTTAAGGCGGAGTGCGAGGCTCTTGGCTGCGTGGTTCAGGTTGATAGCGTTGGCAATATGTTTGCAACGCGGGCGGGCAAGCGCAAAGACGTGCTGCCGATTGCTTTGGGTTCGCATTTGGATACGCAGCCAACGGGCGGCAAGTTTGATGGTGTGCTTGGCGTGCTCGGCGCTTTGGAAGCTTTGCGGACAATGGTGGCGATGGACTATCAAACCAATGCGCCCATTATGATCGTGAATTGGACCAATGAAGAGGGTTCGCGGTTTGCACCAGCCATGCTGTGCTCTGGGGTTTATGCCGGGGTGTTCACACCGGAATATGCTTATAGTCGTGCGGACCGGGACGGCATTACACTGGGCGATGAGTTGAAGCGGATTGGTTACTTAGGAACTGAACCTGTCGGTTCGCACAAGTTCCAAGCGATGTTTGAGCTTCATATTGAGCAGGGGCCGATCCTCGAAACCGAAGACAAAATGATCGGTGTGGTCACTGGCGTTCAGGGCATGCGCTGGTATGAGGTGACCGTGAATGGGCAGGAGTCGCACACGGGTGCCACGCCGATGCTGCTCCGCAAGAATGCGCTACTCGGTGCGGCGCGAATGATCGAAGCTATTCATCAGGTGGGGCTTTCACATCTGCCGGGCGTCGCCTCAGTCGGGCTCATTGAAAATCGACCAAACAGCCGCAATGTGGTTCCTGGCGAAGTGTTTTTCACAGTTGATTTGCGCCATCCCGATGAGAAAGTTTTAGATCAAATGGAGGCTGCATTCCGGGCTGCATTGGGGCCGATTGCGGATGCTGAAAAATTGACCTTCGAAGAAAAATGCATTTGGAAGTCACCAGCGGTAAAGTTTGCAGCGGATTTGATTTCATGTGTACAAAAAGGTGCTGATCTTGCTGGCTTCAAATCGCGCGAAATGGCGTCTGGTGCTGGCCATGATGCGGCGTACATTGCACGCGTTGCGCCAACAACAATGATCTTTGTTCCTTGCCTTGGTGGTATTTCGCACAATGAAGCCGAATCCTCAACGATGGAAGAATGCGGAGCGGGTACGCAAGTCTTGCTCAATGCGATTTTGGAATATGATCAAAAGTTTGCTTGAGCATCGCGCCATAGGCGTTTGAGAATGTCGCCTGCGGGCTCGATGCTTTTGATGTGGTCCACACTGGTTCCGGCATAAAGGCAGGCTGCAAGAACATCGCCAACGGCATCATCGGATGGTGATTCATCGCAATAACGAAAGAGTTTCCGCTCGCCATCGGTTGCCACGACGTCGCCCTCGCCGGGACGATTGGGGCTCATAGGGCTGCCATGCGCTTCCCAGGTTTCAAAGGTTGAATTGCGCAAAACCCGGTGCATTGCGAAGGGCCAGTCGATATCAAAGCAATTTGTGAAGGCGGTGTCTTTGGCAAATGCGTCAACAATTGCTTGCTTGTAAAACGGGTGGGCGTTTGCTTCGGTTGAAGCCACAAAACGCGTACCCAACATAGCAGCCGAGGCACCAAGTTTGAGGACGTCTGCAATCTCAGCGCCGGAGCTGATGCCACCAGTAGCGACAACCGGCGTGTTTCCAGCGATCGCCATAACTTCGGCTAGTAATTGTTTTAGTGGCGTTGTGGATTGCACATGACCGCCCGCCTCATTGCCTTGGGCGATGATAAAATCAGCACCCGATGCCATGGCTAATTTTGCACCTTGAGCAGAACCCACCTGCACGCCAACCTTGGCACCCGAAGCTTGAATGCGCTTGGTTAGGCCTGCATCAATTCCCCATGACAGCGTAACAGCGGGAACGCCGAGATCAACAATGAGGGGTAATGCCAAATTTGGAAAATTGAGCACAAAATTGACAAAGAAAGGAACTCCTGATGCTGTCAACCTCGTAGCGTCGGCAAGGCCATCTTCGGGCTTTGGCCACGTCAAGGCAAGCGAACCTAGCCCGCCCGCCTTGCCAACTGCGATCGCTAGAGACACTGATGTAGCGCCACCTATTGGGGCTTGCAAGATAGGAGTAGTCAGGCCAAACCAATCCACAAATCTATTTTGCATTGCTAAACTCCATTTTTGATTGAAGTTGTCATAAATCATGGTTCTCACCAATATAAATTTTACCGAACGCGCCCGCGAAATTGCTTTGACGCTCACGTCGTGGCCCAGTGTTACGGGAACGCAAGGCGAGGCGGACTTTGCCCATCGCTTGGCAAGATTTATCGAAGGGTTTGATAAAATTTGGACTGAAGCAATTGCACATGATGTGGCGGGGCGCTCTAATGTTTTTGCACTGAAGCGTGGGCACTCCAATAAAACAATTGTGCTCACAGGGCATTTTGATGTGGTGCCAATTGAGGATTATGGTGCGCTTCGAGACTTAGCCTTTGATGCTCAAAAATTATTGCCAGAAACTGTTGCGCGGTTGCGGCTGAGTGGAGAAAATCCTTTGGCTTTGGCTGATTTTGAAAGTGGTGATTTTCTGCCCGGGCGTGGGCTGCTCGATATGAAAGCGGGTCTTGCGGCGGGGCTGGCCGCTGCTGAAATCTATCATGGTGATGCAACGATTTTATTTGTGGCGGTGTCGGATGAAGAGGATCGCTCTGCGGGTGCGAGGGCTGCGGCTCCGCGACTTCGCGAGATTGCTGCGGAACATGATTTGGATATCAAACTCATCATTAATCTTGATGCGATTTCGGATCAGGGTGATGGTGCAACGGGTCGCGTTGTTACGCTTGGCTCAATCGGTAAGCAATTAGTGACGGCATTTGTGGTGGGGAAAGAAGCCCATGCGGGATACCCCGGGGATGGGGCCAATGCCGCTTATCTTGCCGCTGAACTGATCCGGGCTTTTGAAGTGAACCCCGCACTTTCCGAAACCACGGGAAATGAAGTTGCTGCACCGCCCACTTGCCTTGCCGCGAAAGATTTGAAGCAGGGTTATAACGTCACTACACCTGCCGCTATGTGGGTCTATTGGAATACAATGCAGCATCAGAGATCAGGTGATGAGGTATTTGGCATTGCACTGGAGCTTGCTTTAGATGCCATGGCTGTGGCTGCAAAGCGCGTTAAACGTGAAATACCCGTGATGACTT
Organism: Hyphomicrobiales bacterium; assembly: GCA_043760745.1. GTDB lineage: Bacteria > Pseudomonadota > Alphaproteobacteria > Rhizobiales > Aestuariivirgaceae > Aestuariivirga. Next base: position 2,365 of record JAYUOP010000151.1, on the reverse strand, counting down.
ACGCTGACCTAGTTGCTTTGGTCCAGCCATCACGCGTCGCTATGATTGCTGCGGAAGTTGCAGAGCTCACGCATTTGGATTTCCCGGAGCGCTGCAAGTTGATGACGGAAAAAATATGGACCTTGTCTGGTCTTTCCGGGCCTTGCGTGGTGATGGGATTTGGATCGATCCCTTATCCAGCTGTGGCGCTGAGCGATGCTGCTTTTACAAAAATAATTGTGGATGCGGTCACGCCGCACGGGCTGGGTCACGTTACTTATTTTGCCGGTATTTCCGACATGAGTTTCCTTGGTGAAGCCACTGGTGATCTTAAAATCGTTGCGGCAAACACCCCGATTTGGGGAACAAGTTTTATCATGCCGGAAGCGGCAGGTTATCCTTGTGTGAACATTGGGCCGTGGGGCCGCGATTACCATCATTGGCTGGAGCGGGTCCATGCGCCTTACGCATTTGAGACGCTGCCAAAGGTTTTGCTTTCCGTCATTGAAGCTGTGGCAAAGTCCGGCTAAACCGACCTTCAAATCAACAGGAGAAAAAATATGAGCATTACACGTATTGGCGTTGGCAAGCGGATGAGCGAAGCCGTTATTCATGGTGGCAAAGTTTACTTGGCTGGGATTTGCGCTGAAGAAGCTGCTGGAAAATCTGTGAAAGAACAAACCGCTGATATTCTTACCCAGATTGATGCGACTTTAGCCAAGGCTGGTACCGATAAAACCAAGCTTCTGAAAACCAATATTTGGCTCACCGATATGGCGACATTCTCACAACTGAATGAAGCGTGGGATGCTTGGGTGGCACCCGGCCACACTCCGGCGCGGGCAACAGTTGAATCGAAGCTGGCTGCTCCCGGCCTTGACGTAGAAATCATGGTTGAAGCTGCCATCTAATTATTTCTGCCCCCTGCCTTAATCTCGCCACAGCAATTTCTATGGTGCGCCGCACAAATGCAGGGGGCAATTTTGAAACATTTACTGATCATCGCGAGCATACTCGCTAGCCTTTGCACCACAACAGTTGCGCACGCAGGAACCGTTGTCGGCTGGGCATCCTATTACAAAATGGGCAAAGTTACGGCCAGCGGCGAACGCTATAATATGCATGGCTTTACCGCAGCACATCGCACATTGCCTTTTGGCACACTGGTGAAAGTCACCAATCTTCGAAATGGAATTTCAGTTGTGGTCAGGATCAATGATCGCGGACCTTTTATCAAGGGTCGCGTGATTGACTTGAGTTTTGGTGCGGCAAAAGTGGTGGGCTTGCATAAATCTGGCGTGGCCAAGATCAAGTTCACAGTTTTGCAATAAAATGTCGTGATCGGAATTGATCGCGCGATAAATATCTGACAGTCTGCTCCATCATAAGGGAGCCGCTGCTATGAAGATTGTTTTTTCCGAAGACCACCGTTTGCATTTTGCGCAAGGCGAAATTTCAGGTGGGGAATTTGTAACGCCTTACGAGCGGCCATCGCGGATGGAATATATTCTTCGTGAACTAAAAAACCGTAAGATGACGGACATCATCGCACCCGGTCCGCTTGACATGAAACCAGTTCGCAAAATTCATGACAAAGGTTTTTTGAAATTTTTAGAAACTGCTTGGGGCGAATGGCAGGCTGCCGGCTATCGCGGCGAAATTCTGCCCACAGCGTTTCCCAATCGTTCATTGCAACAACGCATCCCACGCGCCATTGATGGTAAGGTTGGCTACTATATTCACTCGCTGGAAACCTGCATTACCGCTGGCACATGGGACGCTGCACGCGCATCAGCATCAGTTGCTCTTACCGCGCAGAAACTCATCGCGCGGGGCGAGCATCAGGCCTTTGCGCTGTGCCGTCCGCCGGGACACCATGCGCATGACGATCTTTATGGAGGATATTGTTTCTTGAACAATGCGGCGATTGCCACACAGGCTTTCCTTGATGGTGGTGCTTCAAGGGTTGGTATTCTTGATGTTGATTTTCACCATGGCAATGGCACGCAAGATATTTTTTACAATCGTGATGATGTGTTGTTTTGTTCCCTCCATGGTTCGCCAGAAGACGCTTATCCACATTTCTTAGGTTACAAAGATGAGCTCGGTGTCGGTAAAGGGGAAGGCTTCAACTTCAACTATGCGATGGGGCCGGGTACAGCCTATGACGAATGGAGCAAAGCGCTTGATAGCGCATGCGACCGGATCAAACGTTATGGCGCTGATGTGGTCGTCGTTTCGCTCGGCGTTGATACATTTAAAGATGACCCGATTAGTTTTTTTAAATTGACCTCAGAAGATTTTCGCAGCTACGGCCGCCGTATTGCCAAGTTGAACAAGCCTACGCTTTTTGTGATGGAAGGTGGCTATGCGATTGAGGCGATTG
>JAYUOP010000150.1:0-25269 GCA_043760745.1 Hyphomicrobiales bacterium | reverse complement strand
CGGAGGTGGATCGCCATCTACCTCCGCACACCCAACTTCAAACAAAAAAGCAGAGCATAGTCTAGATACAAGAAGGTGCCCAACGGGCGGAAGAGGGCCCTTGAAGCAACGCAAAATCAGCACGCATTTGAGGCAGTGAACTAAGATGAATTCCTGAACGCTACATCCCAAGCCAACCCATGACATTCTTTGAGAATGTAATCGACTTCCAGTTTTGGTTTGGCGCGGTGGCCGGGCGGACGACCGGGGCGTAAAGGGGAGGTGAATTTGGGGCGCTTCATTGCTTCGCGCTTGGCACGCCAGCGGACCAAACGGATGGCATGTTGGGGGATGGTTTCGAGCGCGTGTTTGAGAGCCTCAAGTCGGCGCGAGATGTGATCGCTGTTAGCGGTTGGTTTTGGTTTGGGCCAATACATTTGATCAAACAAATTATAGGGATTGCTGGTGTAGGTTTTTACCATCACAATGAGCGGGTTTTGCGGTGTAATGAAACCAAAATTCTTGCGCGTATCAAAGAGCTGAAATGACTTTCGCCCACCGCTTTTGCGCTCAATCAAAAGGCCCTTTGGCATAGGTCGAGACACAATGGGTTTCACCACCAACCCTTGCGCCGCAATCACAATCAAACGCCGCAGCGCTGATTCAGCAGGACGCAAAACGCGCTCCACGGTAACGCTGCTGACCACACCCAACATTGCAAAAAGCTCAGCCACAATGCGGGTGAGGGCTTGACGGTTGATTTCTATGGCGCGGTTCCAGTCCATGCGACGAGAGCTTCCTCCAGCGTTTCGCAATAGAACAAATATAGAACGAATGTCAAGCGTTATCCGCATGAGCCAAATACTATTTTCGTTTCATGTGCTCATCCAACCTTGGCATGATTTCCACAAAGTTGCAGGGCTTGTGGGTCAAGTTAAGTTGCAGACTGAGGATGCTATCCCAACCATCCCGGCAAGCTCCGGGTGATCCCGGCAAGCAAAAAACATAGACCCCATCAATCACACCAGCGCAGGCCCGCGACTGGATCGTTGAGGTACCAATTTTGGCAAATGAAATCATATGAAATACGGTACTGAAACCATCGATCTCTTTATCAAAAATCGGGCGCATCGCTTCAACGGTAACATCGCGCCCGGTCAATCCTGTGCCGCCTGTTGTGATGACGACATCAACGTCTTTTTGTTTAATAAATTTTCGCACCCGCGCCCGGATGGCGCGCACGTCGTCTTTGACAATATCACGGCCCGCCAGAATATGACCTGCGCCAGCGATCCGGTCGACCAGAGTTTGTCCGGACTTATCATCGGCCAAAACGCGGGTATCAGAAATCGTTAAGACCGCAATGCCCACTGGTGTGAATACGCGTTCAACTGACATGTCAGAGCCTTTCCTTGAATGCTAAGAGGTCACGCCAAGCAAATTTTTTTTGTCCCGGTTGCTTTAACAAAAACTCTGGATGCAAAGTGGGCAAAAGCGGAATGATGTTGCCATCCGCTAACGTCATCGTGGCCCATGTTCCACGCAATTTCGTCAAAGGTTGTTCGCTGGCCATCAAACGGTTTGCCGGCAATTGACCAAGCGTTAAAATGAATTTTGGTTTTACCAGCGAAATCGCCTGCCGCATAAATGGCAAACTGGTTTGGACCTCAGCTTCGGTCACGGTACGATTGCCCGGCGGCCGCCATGGAATAATATTGGCCAAAGTAACGTCATCAATAGCGATACCAATTGCTGCCAGCATGCGGGTGAGCAAGACGCTATTTTTGCCGGCAAAAACTTCGCCGGAAAGATCTTCATCTTTGCCCGGTTTATCGCCGATTACCATCACAGCGCTTCCCGGCACATGCCGAATGAAACACAGATTGCTGGCCGATTTCCGCAACGCCGAACCTTCCAATTGGTTGAGGCTATCGATCAATTCCTCAGTACTATGACAATCAGCCGCGCGTTGAGCAGTCGACGCTATTGTTTGGGCTGGTCGCGAAATTTGCGCCGCAGGAGCGGATGTTTTCGGCAATGGTTTTGCAACTGCTACAGCTGCAGTCACCCGCTCAGCACTCAGTGAAAATCGATCAATCGCCACCTCGCTGACAATCTCGTCAGCGCCCATTTCCATCAGCCAAGCCAAGTCTGCGGCGGCTTGTGCGCGGGAATAATGATCTATGTTCGGTTTCATCGTTACAAAAGTCGCTAATGGTGGTTTCTTTGGATGTTGACCATCCTATCCCAGCCCAAGTAGAAAGCCTAGGCCTATAGGAGTTGAACCGTGGAAAACCAGCAGCGCGACGTGATGGACTATGATGTAGTAATTGTAGGTGCGGGACCTGCAGGCTTGAGTGCCGCCATTCGCCTGAAACAATTGTCGTCTGACCTCACCGTTTGCGTGCTGGAAAAAGGCTCCGAAGTTGGTGCTCATATTTTATCTGGCGCTGTGGTTGATCCTATCGCCCTCAACGAACTCATTCCGAATTGGAAAGAACTTGAAGCACCGTTGAAAACGGAAGTCGTTGATGATCGCTTTTATATGCTGGGGCCAAAAGGCGCGCTCCGCATGCCGAACTTCCTGATGCCGCCCCTGATGAACAATCATGGCAACTATGCAGTCTCTCTTGGCAATGTGTGCCGTTGGTTAGGACAGCAAGCTGAAGGCTTGGGCGTTGAAATTTATCCGGGCTTTGCTGCGTCCGAAGTTTTGTACCGGGAAGACGGTTCGGTGCGCGGTGTAGTCGCTGGCGTGATGGGCATTGCCAAAGATGGCAGCCACAAACCAGATTACCAACCCGGCATGGAACTCACTGGAAAATATGTTTTCATTGCCGAAGGTGTGCGCGGTTCATTAGCCAAAGAAATTATTGAAAAGTTTGAGCTTGCCAAAGACTGCGAGCCACAAAAATTTGGCCTCGGCATGAAAGAGCTTTGGGAAGTAAAACCAGAGAACCACAAGCCGGGCCAGGTGACCCACACAATGGGCTGGCCACTGGGCGTGAAAACCGGTGGTGGCAGTTTCATGTATCACTTGGAAGATAACATGGTGTCCATTGGCTTTGTGGTCCATTTAAATTACGACAATCCGCATCTCTTTCCTTACATGGAGTTTCAGCGCTTCAAGCATCACCCATTAATTGAAAAGGTTCTCGAAGGCGGTCGTCGTGTGGCCTATGGCGCGCGCGCAATTACCGAAGGCGGGTTCCAATCTGTGCCCAAACTTTCTTTCCCCGGTGGCGCATTAATTGGCTGCTCGGCAGGCTTTGTAAACGTTCCTCGCATCAAGGGTTCGCATAATGCCATGAAGACCGGCATGATGGCCGCTGAAGCCGCTTTTGCAGCAATTACGGATGGTCGTTCAGCCGATAAACTGGTGAGTTATCAAGAGGCCTACGAAGCCTCATGGGTGTATCAAGATCTTAAGCGCGTTAAAAACGTAAAACCGATGTGGTCGAAGTTGGGACTGGTGGGTGGCCTTGCTTTGGGTGCGCTTGATATGTGGATGAATACGATTTTTGGCTTTGGTCTTGGAACCTGGAAACACGGCAAGGCGGATTTCGCAACGTTGAAACCAGCGGCTGATTGCAAGCCAATTGATTATCCAAAACCAGATGGTGTTATTTCGTTTGACCGCCTGACCAATGTGGCATTCTCGGCCACGTCACACGAAGAAGATGAGCCAGCCCATTTGCAATTGAAGGACGCCAGTATTCCAATCGGCATCAACCTCCCAAAATGGGCAGAACCAGCGCAACGTTATTGCCCGGCAGGCGTTTATGAAGTGGTGGAAGCTGTGGGCCAAGCACCGCGCTTCCAGATTAATCACCAGAATTGCGTACATTGCAAAACCTGCGATATCAAAGATCCCTCACAAAACATTAAGTGGGTTGTGCCGCAGGGTGGCGAGGGGCCAAACTATCCCAATATGTAAGATTAAAAGTTCTTCACTTGCGCCATCCGCGAAAAAACCCCATTTTACGGCAATGATTCAAGAATGCGGCGGCGATTATCTGATTTTCCGCATTGGATAGGAATGACATGATTATTCGAAGCTTTCTCGTGGCTCTCAGCCTGACAGTTTTTGCACTTCCGGTTCAGGCCGAATTGCCTAATTCTGCTGATGCCTCGTTATCCGGCAGTTACCTTATTGGCCGCGTGGCCGGGAAACAGCGCGATAATCCCGCTGCATTAGAGTTTGTGGCCCGTGCTTTGCAGCTTGATCCCGATAACCAAACCCTGATTGAGCGCTTATTCCAATTGCAGGTGGCTGTCGGTCAGCTCGAAGAAGCGGGAAAAACCGCATCGCAGGTTCTCACTTTCAATAGCCAGCATCGCCTTGCGCGCACCATTCTTGGACTGAAGGATTTTAAAGCCAATCAATTTGCTGAAGCGCGGGCGAACTTTGCCGAAGCCGCTTACTCGCCAATTGGTGAGCTGACGTCCGCGCTTTTATCAGCATGGGCTTTTGCCGCTGAAAACAATTTGGCCGACGCACTGAATGAGCTGAACAAGTTGGACACCAATGAATCATTCGCGAGTTTCAAAACTTATCATACGGCATTGATTACAGATTTCCTGAAATCCCCGGTTCGCGCGGAAGCTTCTTTCAAAAAATCATTGGAGCAATCGGGCGCACGGCTGCGGATTACCCAAGCCTATGGAAATTTTCTTGAGCGCAATGGCAGGGCCATCGAAGCCGTTACGCTGTATAATACATTTCTGACTTCCACAGATCGCAGTGCCCTCGTGCAGGCGGCTCTTGCCAATAATCTCAGCGGTAAAACGAACCAAGCTTTTGCTGAAACCGCTTCTGCCGGAATGGGCGAGGGCCTATTTTCGCTGGCCTCGGCAATGACCGATGAGCAAAGTGCGGATGTGGCCGTTCTTTACACCCAGATGGCATTAGCCTTCACGGCTGATAAGCCCGTCGTCACGACCCTGCTCGGCGACCTCTACGAATCGACTGATCGGTATGAAGAAGCCATTTCAGCTTATGAACAAACTCCAAAAGACAGTCCTTTACGCAACAATGCCGACACAGAAATCGCTCTCAATTTTCAAAGGCTAGATCGCACGGGAGAAGCGCAAGCTCGGTTGAAAGACGTAATCAAGCGCGATCCGACCAATTACGCAGCGATTTTGACACTCGGTAATATTCACCGCAACAATGATAATTTCAAGGAAGCGTCCATCGCTTATGATCAAGCGGTGGCTTTGGTGGCAAAACCCACGCGTGAACATTGGCGCATGTTTTACTATCGCGCCATTGCCAATGAGCGCCAAAAACTGTGGCCAAAAGCGGAAGCAGATTTCCGCACGGCTTTGCGCCTGGAGCCAGACGAACCAACGGTTCTTAATTATCTCGGGTATTCGATGGTTGAGAAAAAAATCAATCTGGATGAAGCCATCACGATGATCAAAAAAGCCGTCGAGGCGAAGCCAAATGATGGCTACATTGTCGATAGCTTGGGCTGGGCTTATTACCAATTGGCCGACTATGAGAACGCTCTGGTGCATATGGAACGCGCTGTAGAATTAACGCCGTCTGATCCTTTGATTGCAGAGCATTTAGGCGACGTTTATTGGCAAGTAGGCCGCAAGCTTGAGGCCCAGTTTCAATGGCAACATGCCAAAGATAACAAGCCTGAACCCGAAGATTTGAAGCGCATTGAAGTAAAATTAAAGGAAGGCATGGCAAGCATTCCTCCTGCAACTAAGCCTTCGAATGGCTAATGTTGCGAACAATTACTGAACCCGCCTACGCCAAAATAAACCTTGCCTTACATGTATTGGGGCGTCGTGCCGATGGTTATCACGAATTAGATTCGATTGTTGCTTTTGCAAAGATCGGTGATGTGGTTGAATTGGAAATGGCGGCGGAAACGACTTTCACGGTAAGTGGGCCTTTTGCTATTGAGGTTCCGACAGATCGAAAAAATATCGCTGTGCAAGCTTATGATGCATTGTCCAAGCTCTATGAAAAGCACAACCTTGTTTTACCAACCGTCAAAATTCACCTGGTCAAAAACTTGCCCGTAGCTTCCGGAATTGGTGGTGGCTCAGCCGATGCGGCGGCAGTTTTGCGCGGATTGTTAAAACTATTTCCTGCTAATATTCCGGAAGCAGAAATTGCCCGCTGCGCATTGGGGCTTGGTGCTGATGTTCCTGTGTGTTTGGGTCAAAAGACTTGCCGCATGCAGGGTGTAGGCGAACGAATTTCTTATCCAGAGTTAAAACTGCCGGAAGCGATTGTCTTGGTGAACCCCAATCTTTCGTTGAGTACCCCGGATGTATTTCGTGCCCTTGGATTGGCAATTGGTCAGAACCACAGAGATGCCTTGGATTTCAAAAACAGTTTAGTGTGGCGCAATGATTTGACAGATGCGGCAATCGCATGCCGACCAGAAATTGCAGATGTACTTGCCGCTCTCAGCCCCGCAAAAGTGGCGCGCATGTCGGGTTCGGGTGCTACATGTTTTGGGCTTGTGGAAACGTTAAGCGCAGCAGAAACGCTGGCAAAGTCTATAGCTAAAGCTCAGCCGAATTGGTGGGTGAAAGCGGCTAAACTGATTTAGTTCAGATTTATTTATCTAGAATTATTGTTTTGAATCCTCCTGTTGGAAACAGTTGCATAACTCAGAGATCGTGGCCAGCGACCCTTCGAGGCTCGCTTCGCTCATACCTCAGGGTGAGGTAATTTATTGTTTTTCCTCATCCTGAGGTGCGAGCACTTGCGAGCCTCGAAGGATCGGTGCCGCGAGTGAGGAATTATGCAATTGCACTCTAATGGGCGCGCGAGATACAGAAATCCACGGCTTCTAAGAGCGCTGCTTTCCATGGGCTATCTGGAAAAATGGCCAGCGCATCGCAAGCCATTGCGCCATAGTGGCGCGCGCGCACAGTCGTGTCAGAAATTGCGTCATGGCGTTCCATAAGCTTCTGCGCATAGATCAAATCATCGTCGGTTTGATTGCCTTCTTCTAGCGTGCGTTTCCAGAAATTGCGCTCTTCTTGTGAACCGCGCCGAAATGACAAAACAACTGGCAGTGTGATTTTCCGTTCGCGGAAATCATCGCCAACGCTTTTGCCCATCAGCGCCTGTTTGCCGGAATAATCCAGCGCGTCATCAACCAACTGAAAAGCAATGCCGAGATTGCGACCATAAGATTCGAGCGCTTCTTGTTCGCCCCGTGGACGTGCTGCAATAACACCGCCAACTTCGGCAGCTGCTGAAAACAATGCCGCCGTTTTAGCGCCAACGACTTTGAGGTAAGAATCCTCTGTGGTCGATGTATCCTGCGAAACCGCCAATTGCAAAACTTCACCCTCGGCAATAACCGCAGCCGCATTGGCTAAAATGCGCAAGCTATCGAGCGATCCTGTATCCACCATCATTTTAAAGGCTTGACCAAGGAGATAGTCGCCAACCAAAACGCTCGCCTGATTGCCCCATATAACCCGCGCTGCTTGTTTCCCGCGTCTGAGGTCACTTTCATCAACCACATCATCATGCAGCAAAGTAGCCGTGTGCATAAACTCAACCGCAGTCGCCAGCTTGATATGGTGATTTCCTTGATAGCCACACATTCGTGCTGCCGCCAAGGTCAGCATTGGTCGAATACGTTTGCCGCCCGAATTGATGAGATGGCCTGCAAGTTCCGGGATCAATTCTACATGGCTATGGGCCTTTTCAAGAATAGTTTCGTTGACCAATTCCATGTCGGCTGACACCAAAGCTACCAGCGCGTCAATATTGGCGCGCGGTGATTCGGCATTTCCGTCAAACGCAATGACAACGCCCATGGCGCAACCTTTCTTTCTTATTTAAATGTAAGCTTAGAATCCTAAGCCAGCGGGGGCAAGCGTGGCGGGTTGCCGCTCTTACAAACTTGAAGATTTTGAATAAAAAATAGTGTAATGAACTTTAAGAAGCTAAATTGCGCGTTTGGTAACGTCTCGCTAACCATCTCTTGTTTAAGATCATCCGGATGCAAACTGCTACGCAAATGAACACCCCCACAATGCCACCGCCCAGCGGAAGTCATGGCAATGTGCCTGCGTCTTTGACCGAAGACGCGTTCCTGGGTGGCCGCCTGCAATTGTTGCAGCCCGAAAAAGGCTATCGTGCTGGCATTGATGCTGTGTTTTTGGCCGCTGCCATTCCCGTTCAACCCGGCGAAACTGTATTTGAAGCAGGAATTGGCACTGGCGTTGCTGCCCTTTGTTTGATTGCCCGTAATCCCGCAATTCATGTTACGGGCATGGAAATCACTTCGCGCTATGCCATGCTTTGTGAAGAAAATGCCAAGCGCAATGGATTTGCCCAGCAGGTTCGTGTTATTCATGGCGATGTCAAAGAGGCGCTGCGTCGCGACTTGGTGCACATGCCAACCCATGGTTCATTTAATCATGCTTTCGCCAATCCACCTTATTTTGAAGAAGGCAAAGGAACACCGTCTCCGGTATTGCTCAAAGCGCAAGCCCATGCCTTTGGTCCTGATGATCTTGAAATTTGGATCAAGGCGATGCACGCCATGGTTTGCGTTCGAGGCACAGTGACTGTTGTTCACAAGGCCGAAAACCTCGGTAAAGTATTGACGGCAATGGAAGATCGTTTCGGAGATATTCGGGTAGCGCCACTTTATGCCCGCACCGGAACGGCCGCGTCTCGCGTCATCGTGCAAGGCATCAAAGGCTCAAAAGCGCCCATGCAATTGCTGCCAGGATTGATTCTTCATACCGAAACCTCGCAATTTACCGCCGACGCCGAAGCTGTTCTGCGCGAGGGCATGGCTTGGCGTTTGCGCTAATCCCTTCTTGAAAAGTTTAGCTTGGCGTCTTACTTGAGGGCCATGCTCAAAAAACTCATTCGCCTCATTCCTGCTCGGTTTCGCAAACATACAACAACCATCAATGTTTTGCGCCTGCATGGCGCCATTGGCATGGGTGGTCCCATGCGGCAATCTCTCACCGCCAAAGATTTAGAACCACTGCTGCAGCGGGCGTTCAAAAAAGGTGTGAACGGCGTTGCCCTCTCGATTAATTGCCCCGGTGGCTCGCCTGTGCAATCAGCAATGATTGGTCGCCGTATTCGTGACTTAGCCGACGAACATAAGATTCCGGTCTATGCGTTTTGTGAAGATGTAGCTGCGTCCGGCGGTTATTGGCTCGCTTGCACTGCTGATGAAATCTATGCCGATGAAAATTCTATTGTTGGCTCAATCGGGGTGATTTCTGCCGGATTTGGTTTCACCGAAGCTATTGCCAAGCTTGGCATTGAGCGCCGGGTTCACACCTCCGGCGAAAACAAATCCATCCTTGATCCCTTCCAGCCCGAGAAAAAAGAAGATGTTGATCGCCTTCTTGAGCTGCAAGCCGATGCCCATGGTGTATTCAAAACCTTGGTCAAAGATCGCCGTGCTGGTAAACTGAATTTGGAAAATCCTGAACTTTTTTCCGGCGCATTTTGGTCTGGCCAACGTGCTTTGGGCTTAGGTCTGGTTGATGGCCTTGGTCATATGCACGACGTGCTGCGGCGCAAGTTCGGCGAGAAGGTCGAACTTAATCCAATACTTGCCAAAGAAGGCTGGGGCTTGAAACGGCTTGGCCTTGGTGCTGCCATAGATTTACCAGAAGCTACTTTGACAGCGCTTGAAAGCCGTGCATTATGGCAGCGCTTCGGGCTATGATGCCAGGAAGGTAACGAAAGACGATGTTAATGTTGAAGACGATTACCATTATTGCCGCTGGCTTACTGTCACTCATTGCGATGCGGAAAATCATGGCCGCCGCTGAAGCCGCAAAAGTGCGCGTGCGGGCGAAACAGCCTGAAGCCCAAACGAATTTGCAGCGCTTGCGCCAAGATCCCCGCACCGGCGTGTACTACCCCGATAATTAATCGTGGCGCACGACATTGCCGATCAGCGGATTGACGGCGTTTATCAAGCCCGTTCTAAATCTGAGTTGGTTGAGAAATACAACTCTTGGGCCGAAACCTATGACGCCGATATGCAAAGCGTCGGCTATGTCCATATCGCTGTTATGGCTGGCCTCATCAGCCGATATGTATCGAATCGAAATTCGAAAATCTTAGATGCCGGCGTTGGCACTGGAAGCCTTGGTGGGTTGCTCGCGATCTTAGGTTACAGCAATTTGCATGGCATCGACATGTCCGACGGTATGCTGGCAATCGCCCGCAACCGAAATGTCTATACAGATTTGCATAACCGCACTTTGGGCGAACCTCTAGGCCTTGCCGACAATAGCATTGCGGCGATCGTTTCCTCCGGAACCTTTACCACTGGCCACGCCCCAGCATCCGCTTTCGATGAACTCTTACGCATTACTCAGCCCGGCGGCCATTTGATTTTCACGGTTGGAACGAAAGTCTGGGAAGAGCAGGGCTTTGCTGCCCGTTTTGCCTACTACCTTAGCAAGGACCTCGTCCGCGAAATCGAAACCACCCCTATCTACCACCCCATGCCACTCTCACCACTAGAAAAAACCTTCACCACCAGAGCACATGTTTATCAGAAGCTTTAACGATGGGTCTTCGTGTCGTGATCCTCGCGTTGCGTAAATTGTTCAGAAAATTGTCGAAGGCATTGATCAGTTTCCGTATCAGCCGGAAAAAACAATTCGATCTTGAAATCTTCCAACGCTAAGTCTTCCGCTGTGCCAAATTGGGCAATCGTGCCAAAAAGTGAAAGCCGCAGATTGCCGTTTCGGTAAATCGTTGGCACAACTGCTTTGCAATCCAGACGGTCTGTATAGTCAACTTGCGCCAGCTTGGCCGCTGCGCGATCAAACAGTGCATTGCCACCTTGCCCAGCACTTTCAGTACGCAATCGTTGCGCAGTATGTTTTGCAACTTCCGGCCAGTTTTCAATAAATGGGGATAGTCGATCTGCCATGATGAGATCAATCAATCCGGTCCCTACAGAAACCCCGAGCGCGCCAAACAGCATTTCAGCGGGGCTATTCATTTGGAACACGATCCAGTTACGATCAATTGCAATCGCGGGGTAGGGAGCATGAGCGGCTAAAGTGTAAGAAAGGGCCGACCGAATTTGTGCCATTTCCACGTCGTCCCAACTCTTTCTGGCATACCGGGGAGCAAACCCCGCATCGACCAACATTTGGTTTTTTATGGCTAATGGCAATTGCAACGCTTCACTCAGCTTGCCAACCATTTCCCGACTTGGTTTCGCCCGTCCCGATTCAAGGAAAGAAATATGGCGAGATGACACTTCAGCATGCACCGCAAGGCTCAATTGGCTGAACCGACGCGCGTTGCGCCACGTTTTCAACGTCTGCGAAAATTGTCTCATCGATTCACTCTAAACAAAAGACGTCCAACCGTCACTTACCTTCGAGGTAATTGTTTTGATGACGCCCGTCGGGCTAATAAGCTTCAAGCACAAATTGGAGAACGGCTGCATGCAGAAAATCACTCATAAACAATGGTTGAAAGTAACAGCAATTGTCGTCGGTTCATTCTCTCCTGTCTTTTTTCTTGGCACAATAATCTCTCTTTCGGAGCCAGCTCGGTTTACTTTGGATGTGTTAAGTTGGCCCCTTGATGGCGCACAAAGCTATGCCAACCCCACAACACAGTTTTTATCAGCGCTCACGGGTGGATTTCTTGCGGGCTGGGGTGTTCTCATTTGGTTTTTATCGGGTTCAGTTTATGATGCAGCACCAGAGGGCGTGCGTCGGGCGGTCGTTATTGGCCTATTAACTTGGTTCGTCCTTGATAGTGCCGGATCAATCGCCTCGGGAAATGCGTCAAACGCCGTGTTCAATTCTTTGGTCCTTCTCATTGCTGTTGGGCCCATGTGGCGTCCATCGCGGCAGCAGTTGGGATGAAGCTCAACTAAAATCCTTGACCAAAAAACCACACGACCCTAATTTGCGCCGCAAATGGCATTGAACCCGACGACATCATTTCAAGACTTGATCCTGACGCTCCATCAATATTGGGCAGCGCAAGGTTGCGTCATTATGCAACCCTATGACATGGAAGTCGGCGCTGGCACGTTTCACCCCGCAACGACTTTGCGCAGTGTGGGACCAAAGCATTGGTCGGCAGCTTATGTGCAACCATCGCGCCGCCCAAAAGATGGCCGCTATGGTGAAAACCCAAATCGCTTGCAGCATTATTATCAGTATCAAGTCATCATCAAACCTTCCCCACCAAATTTGCAGGAACTTTACTTAGGTTCGCTCGCTGCCATTGGCATTGATCACACGCTGCATGATATTCGCTTTGTTGAAGATGACTGGGAAAGTCCAACGCTTGGCGCTTGGGGCCTTGGTTGGGAAGTCTGGTGCGATGGCATGGAAGTCTCGCAATTCACTTATTTTCAGCAAGTGGGCGGCCTCGATTGTGCACCCGTCTCGGGTGAATTAACTTACGGCCTTGAACGCTTGGCGATGTATGTGCAAGGCGTGGACAATGTTTATGACCTGAACTTCAATGGTCTCGCAGGCGAAAAGAAAATCACTTACGGCGATGTGTTCTTGCAAGCTGAACAAGAATATTCGCGGTTTAATTTTGAACACGCCGACACGGCTATTCTCCATCAACACTTTATCGATGCAGAAAAAGAATGCGCTGCATTGCTCAAAGCTGGCGATAAAGAGGATCGGCATGAATTGGCTTTGCCCGCTTATGATCAATGTATCAAAGCATCACACGCTTTTAATCTCATGGATGCGCGTGGCGTGATCTCGGTCACTGAGCGCCAAGCCTATATTTTACGCGTCCGCGATCTCGCCAAAGCCTGTTGCAATGCGTGGAGCCATACTGCCGGTGGAAGCCTATCATGACATCACCCGTTATTGCCGCCAAAGAACCAATGCCCATCACAGTCGAAGCCGGTAAAAGTTACTTTTGGTGCGCCTGTGGCCAATCCAAAAAGCAACCGTTCTGCGATGGCAGTCACAAAGGAACTGAATTTTCGCCACTGAAATGGACGGCAGAAGCCGACTGCACGAAGTATTTCTGCGCCTGCAAACACTCCAGCAACAAGCCCCTGTGCGACGGTACGCATAAATCGCTTTAGTAGCTTATTAGCTTTAACTTGAGTCTCCATTCGGTCTAACGCATGAAACCGTGTATGCAGATTCTTGCTTGAACGATGGAGCAGGATGGTTTATGAAAATTTCGGCAATTACAGTGTGTTGGAATGCGGAAAAAACCATTCGCCACACCATCGAATCTTTCCTTGCTCAAGATTATGCCAATCGCGAAATGATTATTGTGGATGGTCTGTCAAAAGATAAAACGCTGGAAATCGTGCGATCTTACAACTCACCTTTGATCACCATTTACAGTGGCAAAGACAAAGGCATTTATGATGCCATGAACAAAGGGCTCACCCTTTATACGGGCGATGCCGTAGGTCTGCTCAATGCCGATGATGTCTATCATGCCAAGAACACTTTGAGCCTGATCGCAGCCGCACTTAAAACCAAACCTGTCGTGACCGGTAGCTGCAATATGGTTCCGGACCACACATCGGGCATCGTAGCCACGCATTGGAAAATCCCACCTTACGAACCCGGTGCATTTCTTAAGGGTTGGGTGCCGCCACATCCTTCAACTTATGCGCGGCGCGAAGTTTATGACAAGGTTGGTGGCTTTGATACGAGTTACCGGATCTGCGCCGATTACGATTGGATGGTCCGGGTTTTTGAGGTCCATAAATATGATCATGTGGTTTTGGATGAAGTCCTCGCTGATATGATGTTGGGCGGCCTTAGCACCTCAGGCGTTAAAGCCATGTGGACCAATTTGCGCGAAACCTCACGCTCGCGGCAAAAATGGTTGGGTGCGGGTCCTATCGATCAAGCCATGCTGATCAAGATTTTCGGTAAGCTCAAATCAATGGCGCGTATCAAAGGGTGACAATTCCAAGCTAGGCTGGTAATTCGCTTTTATAACTGAAAGCGTATCACCCATGCCTGAACTTTTGCTTGAACTATTCTCTGAAGAAATCCCGGCCCGCATGCAGACCAAAGCGGCGGATGATTTGAGATCAATCATCACCAATGCATTGGTCGATGCCGGATTGACCTATGAGGGCGCGCAAGTTCACGCCACACCGCGCCGCTTGGTGCTCTCCGTTGAAGGCCTGCAAACCAAAGCCGCTGATACAAGGGAAGAGCGCAAAGGCCCAAGAACCGATGCGCCGCAACAAGCCATTGATGGCTTTTTAAAATCCACTGGAATGTCACTCGACCAGCTCACCATTCAGGATGACAAGAAGGGCCAGTTCTATATCGCCGTGATCAAAAAGGCGGGCCGGACCACGGTTGAAGTTGTAGCCGAAATCGTGCCCGATATGATCCGGAAATTCCCGTGGCCAAAGTCGATGCGCTGGGGCTCTGGCAGCTTGAAGTGGGTTAGGCCATTGCAATCTATTCTGTGCACTTTTGATGGTGAAGTCGTGCCGTTTGAAGTTGATGGCATTAAGAGTGGCAACACCACGAAAGGCCATCGCTTTTTATCGGAAGGCGTGATTGAAGCCCGCCGCTTTGAAGATTATGCACAGAGCCTGTACAAAGCCCATGTCATCGTTGATGCCAATGCCCGCGCCGAAACCATCCGCGCGGAAGCCAAGAATTTGGCATTCGCGCAAGGCTTGGACATGATCGAGGATGAAGCGCTTTTGCGCGAAGTTGCAGGCCTCGTGGAATGGCCCGTGGTCCTCATGGGCTCATTCGATAAAAACTTCCTCAACGTTCCCCCCGAAGTCATCGTCACCACGATTAAGAATAATCAGAAGTGTTTTTGTTTGCGCGATGCGTCGGGCGCGTTGTCCTATCACTATCTCATTATCTCAAACATGGTGGCAAGCGACGGTGGCAAAACCATTATTGCTGGCAATAATAAAGTCATCGCCGCGCGGCTTTCCGATGCCAAATTCTTCTGGGATCAAGACCGCAAAACCAAACTCGAAGACTTATTGCCCAAGCTCGATGGCATCACGTTCCACGCCAAGCTCGGCATGGAAGGTGAGCGCATTAAGCGGATCGAAACGCTCGCAGCAGAGATCGCCAAAACCATCGGTGCTGACGTCGAAAAAACTAAACTGGCTGCAAGGCTCGCCAAGACCGATCGTGTCTCCGCCATGGTCGGCGAATTCCCCGAGTTGCAAGGTTTGATGGGTCGCTACTACGCACTGGATCAAGGCATTGATGCAGAGGTTGCCGATGCGATTAGAGATCATTACAAACCACAGGGACCAAGTGATTCAATTCCGGTTTCTAAGATTGGGCAGGCGGTGGCACTCGCCGATAAAATTGATACGCTCGTAGGGTTCTGGGCCATCGACGAAAAACCAACGGGATCAAAGGATCCGTATGCGCTGAGAAGAGCAGCTCTTGGGGTCATCCGTATACTGATTGATAAATCATTGCGGTTGCGTTTAACCCATGGCAGCGACGACCTCCTCGCCTTTTTCGCGGACCGTCTCAAAGTCTATCTCAAAGACCAAGGGGCGCGGCATGATTTGATTGATGCGGTGTTCTCGCTCGGTGGGCAGGATGATTTATTGATGGTCGTGCGCCGGGTGGAAGCACTGTCATCATTCCTCGAAACCGATGACGGCAAAAACTTGCTGAGTGGTGTGAAGCGTGCGGCCAACATTCTCAAAATCGAAGAGAAAAAAGATGGCGCAAAATTCTCTGGCAAGGTTGACGCAAACCTTCTCATGAAAGCAGAGGAGCGCGATTTGCATACGGCTGTGAATGCCGCGGCATCGCTTGCTCATAAAGCCATCGCCGCCGAAGACTTCAACGCCGCCATGAAAGCCATCGCTAAACTGCGCGCACCCGTGGATGCGTTCTTCGAAAATGTCACCGTAAACGACACCAACCCCGACTACCGCACCAACCGCCTGCGCCTTCTCAACCGCATCAGAGAAGCCACAGCTGAGGTTGCCGACTTTGCCAAAATTGAAGGGTAACTAATCCCTCCCCGCTACGGCAGGGCTATTGCATATGACGATTTAGGGGTTGCGGATCGTGATTGGAAGGATTCTGTAGGACAGCAGTTATAGGAGAACTGCGATGTCTGATTTTGATGTATTCTTTGTTGATCTTGAAGATCCGCGTGCTGCAAATGCCAGCCATAGCCTGTCTGACATTCTGGTCATGATGATTGCGGCGAGCTTGTGTGGCGCGACCAATGCGACCGAGTTTGCGCTGTTTGCCGAGACCCGCAAAAGCCTGTTGCGACGATTGATCGATTACGACATTGCGCCAAGCCATGACACATTCTCGCGCGTGTTGCGACTGCTGGACCCCAAGGTGTTCATGCAAGCCTTCGCGGTGTTTGCCGAGGCCTTTGCGAGGGCACTGGCAAAATCCGGCAAGAAGTCTTCGGCCAAGGTTGTTGCGATTGATGGCAAAGCCCTCAGACGGGCTTATGAACGCGGTCGTCAAGCCAGTCCGCCTTTGACAGTTTCGGCTTTTGCGGCGGAAAACAGATTGTGTCTTGGCGTGATGCCGGGTGCCGGAATCAATGAGATCGAAGCCGCCATCAAGGTTGTCGAACTGCTTGATTTGACTCGCACAATTGTCACCGCCGATGCACTTCACTGCTATCATCGCATGGCTGAGGCCATCACCACCAAGGGCGGTGGCTATGTGCTCGCCCTGAAGCGCAACAGGCACGAATGGTTTGCCGAAGCTGAATTGCGGTTTGCCAATCCGGGCAAACGCAAAATCATCCAGACAACCGAGACCCATCATGGTCGCAATGAATGGCGGATGGCTGAAGTCGTTGCCACCGCACCCCTCATGAAAGGTCACGCTGCCTTCCTTCGCATCACCTCGCAACGCGATCAAAGCGAACCCCAGGTCCGCTACTACATGAGCTCCAAGAACCTCTCCGCCAAAGCCGCTCTCGATGTCACGAGAGCCCACTGGTCCATCGAGAACGGCTTGCACTGGATGCTCGATGTTCATCTCGGCGAAGACCTCTCCCGCGCCCGCAAAGACCATGCCCCGGCCAACGTCTCCCTGCTCAAAAGACTCGCCCGCAACATCCTGCAAACCGCAGACAACCCCAAGGTACCAATCAGTCACAGACTTAAAAAATGTGCTTGGGACAACACATACTTTATCCATGCAATTGCTCATATGCGATAGCCCTGCCCTTTTGGGGAGGGTGGCACGAAGTGACGGGTGGGGTGGCGACGGGTTACAATGTTAAACTCCGGTCCCCACCCCCGGCTCAAGCCGGACCCTCCCCGCAAGCGGAGAGGGATTAGGAAAAAGTAATGGCCAACGAAACCGCACGATCTCTTCGTAAAAATATGACACCACAAGAAGTGAAACTCTGGGTGAACTTACGCAATCTTAAAGCTGATGGTTTCCACTTCCGCCGCCAAGCTCCCATCGGACCCTTCATTGTCGACTTCGCTGAAAAAACCGCCAGACTTGTCATCGAAGTGGATGGCGCGCAACACGGCCATGCAGCAAACCTTATTGCTGACGCCAAACGAGATCAGTATCTTCAGAACAACGGTTATCGCGTCTTGCGGTTTTGGAACAATGACGTTGATCAAGAATTGAACGGTGTAATGACCAAGATTTTGGAAACACTATCTAATCCCTCCCCGCAAGCGGAGAGGGATTAAGGAATTAGATTCTTGATGACCATAAACATAAACCCCCAAGACAGCTCCTACGCCTGGTTCAGGCTTTCCATATCCCTCGCACTCGCCACTATTGGTGGGATTGGGCTTTGGGCGGGTGTGGTGGTGCTGCCATTTATTCAAGCGGAATTTGGCATTGATCGCTCGGAAGCGTCATTCCCTTACACTATGACCATGATTGGCTTTGCGCTCGGTGGATTGGTTATGGGCCGCCTTGCGGATCGTTTTGGCATTATGGTGCCGATGATCATTGGGGCGATTTCGCTAGGCCTTGGTTTCATCGCGGCGGCATTTGCACCGACTTATTATAGCTTCGTTTTTGCCCAAGCCATTCTCATTGGTTTTCTCGGCTGCGCTACAACTTTTGGACCATTGGTAGCGGACGTTTCTCTGTGGTTTCAAAAGCGTCGTGGCCTTGCGGTGGCTATTGTTGCTTCTGGTAATTATCTCGCTGGCGCAATCTGGCCGCCGTTATTGACCGCCGCTATTCAAACTTACGGCTGGCGTAATTCTTACATAGCAATTGGTTTCATTGTCGTCATTCTCATGCTGCCATTGAGCTTCTTCCTGCGCACCCGCGCTTCAATTGAAGAGCGACCAAGCCCCTCCCAATTAGCTAGTGCCGGGCAGGGCCGACCCGGAACGCCATTATTGCAATTGATGCTCATTCTTGCGGGCCTTGCCTGTTGCGTGGCCATGTCCATGCCGCAAGTTCATCTTATCGCTTACTGTGGGGACTTAGGTTATGGCCCAGCACGCGGCGCTGAAATGCTGTCCTTGCTTTTAGGATTTGGCGTGGTCAGCCGTTTAGCCTCCGGTTTCATCGCCGATAAAATTGGTGGGCTTGGCACATTGATTATCGGCTCCACTATGCAATGCATCGCACTTTTGCTCTATATTCCGTTTGATGGCTTGACCTCGCTCTACATCGTTTCAGCGCTCTTTGGCCTTTCGCAAGGTGGTATTGTGCCAAGCTACGCGCTCATTGTGCGCGATCACTTCCCAGCCAAAGAAGCGGGAACGCGCGTTAGTCTGGTGTTGACAGCAACTGTGCTTGGCATGGCGCTCGGCGGTTGGCTCTCTGGCGAAATTTACGATTGGACGGGATCCTATCAAGCGGCCTTCTTGCATGGTGTTGCTTGGAACCTGCTCAATATGGCCATTGCCTTCTGGCTGCTCATGGGGCGCAAACAGCCAAAACGAACTGCACCATTAACGGTCTGAAAATTGATCCCTTGACCTTGTGCCCCGCAACATGTTTTGTTGCACTGCAAAAGGAATGTCACGATGGGAGATCAGCTTATCTATCGCTTCGGCGGTGCGGTGAACGAAGGTTCAGCGGCACAGGGTAGATTGCTGGGTAATAAAGGCGCAAATCTCGCGGAAATGGCAAGGCTTGGCGTTTCCGTTCCAGCAGGGTTCACCCTTGCGGCCAACGCTTGCGGCGCATTCTTTCAAAATAATAATGAATTGTCGGAGGCGCTTGTTTTAGAGATAAAGATCGCTTTGGCCGATCTTGCGCAAACCACTGGTAAAAACTTTGGCGGCGCTAAATCTCCGCTCTTTCTTTCGGTTCGCGCATCAAGCGAAGTCGCCATACCGGGTCTCATGGACACCCTTCTCAAAATTGGCTTCAACGATGAAACCGTAGCTGCCCTTGCCGAAGAATCTGGCAACCCAATTTTTGCGTACCAATCATATTGTCGCTTCATCGAAAAATATGCGGACGCCGTTTTAGGTCTCGACCATCTGGTTTTTGAAGATGGCCATGGCGCTTCGGATGTTGACCGGCCACTTGCCCATTGGCAAGATTTGGCCAAACAAC
Organism: Hyphomicrobiales bacterium; assembly: GCA_043760745.1. GTDB lineage: Bacteria > Pseudomonadota > Alphaproteobacteria > Rhizobiales > Aestuariivirgaceae > Aestuariivirga. Next base: position 5,790 of record JAYUOP010000150.1, on the reverse strand, counting down.
TTCAAGCTACTGTGCTGGCCAAAACTGGTACTGCTTTCCCGCAAGATGTTTATGTGCAATTGACTGTAGCTATAGCCACCGCTTTTGCGTCCTGGCAGTCGCCACGCGCCAAAACCTATCGCAGTTTGAACGGCCTTACAGGATTAACGGGAACGGCCATGACGATTCAGGCTATGGTCTTTGGCAAAGCTGATGATCAGTCCGCTGCTGGCATTGCCAGTTCACGCGATCCGGCAACGGGTGCCAAAACGCTCCATGGTCTCTATTTGCCAAACGCATCCGGTATCGACCTCACATCTGGTTTGCGCCCCGCCTGCAGTGTGACGACTGATCTTGCCGCCAATGCGCCGCAACTTTTTCAACAATTGGTGCAAACGCTCGACAAACTAGAGCGCCATTTCTGCGCGCCACAAACGGTAGAGTTCACGATCGAAAGTGGCAAGTTGTGGTTTTTACAAACCCGCGCGCTTAAATCTTCCACGTTAGCGGCCATGAAAATTTCAGTAGATATGGTGGCCGAAGGTTTAATCACAACCGATGATGCAATTATGCGCATTGATCCCCTGTCGCTTGATCCCTTGCTGCATCCAACGCTCGACCCTGATGCGCCGCGGAGTGTTTTTGGACTCGGGCTTGCAGCATCGCCTGGTGCTGCGTCCGGCATGATCGTGTTCGATACGGGCGAAGCAGAGTTGCTCAAAGCCCTAGGGCACGCCGTCATTCTGGTGCGCGTCGAAACCTCACCCGAAGATATTCACGGCATGCATGCCGCCGAAGCTGTCTTGACCACGCGTGGCGGTATCACATCGCATGCTGCCGTGGTGGCGCGCGGCATGGGCAAGCCCTGTATCACGGGTGCGGGATCCTTGCGCGTTGATATGCAAGCGCAAACTCTGACCTCAGCTGGTGTTGTGCTGAAAAAGGGCGACCTCATCACCATTGATGGCTCATCGGGGCAAATTCTCAATGGTGCGATACCATCGCGGCAGCCTGAACTCTCAGGCGATTTTGCCACGATTATGGTTTGGGCGGATAAAGCGCGGCGCATGAAAGTGAGGGCCAACGCCGAGACCTTGCATGACGCCAACATGGCCAAAGATTTTGGGGCTGATGGCATTGGATTGTGCCGTACCGAGCATATGTTTTTTGAGCAAAACCGTATCGTTGCAATGCGCGAAATGATCCTTGCCGATAAAGTTGAAGATCGCCGTGCCGCTCTCGCGAAAATATTGCCGATGCAGCGTGGTGATTTTATCAGTCTTTTTGAAGTGATGGTGGGCTTGCCCGTAAACATCCGTTTGCTGGATCCGCCGCTGCACGAGTTTCTGCCGCAAACTGAAAGTGAAATTGCCGCTGTTGCCGATGTCATGGACACCAGTGTGAAGCTGCTCCGCGCCCGGGTAAATCAATTGCAAGAGTTAAACCCGATGCTGGGTCATCGCGGGGTCCGTCTGGCAATTTCTTATCCTGAGATTGCCGAAATGCAGGCGCGCGCTATTTTTGAAGCCATGGTGGAAGTATCAAAACGCGCTGGTGGTAATGTGCCAATTGTTGAAATCATGGTGCCGCTGGTGTCCGTTGGTTCTGAGTTGGATGTTGTGGGGCAATACATCAGGCAGGTGGCAGAAGATGTGCAGCGCGAATCGGGTGTTACCTTGCATTATCTCATTGGAACCATGATTGAGTTGCCGCGGGCCGCCCTGATGGCTGGTGAAATTGCCAACACCGCAGAGTTTTTCTCCTTTGGCACCAATGATTTGACCCAAACCACATTCGGCATCAGCAGGGATGATAGTGCGCGGTTTATTGGCGAATACACCGCAAAAGGCATTTTTCCGCGTGATCCATTCATTTCTCTCGATCTCGACGGCGTTGGTGAGTTGATGAAAATCGCGACACAACGCGGACGGGCAACGCGAGCAGATTTAAAACTTGGCATATGTGGAGAACATGGCGGCGACCCCGGTTCTATTGCCTTTTGCGAGCAAATTGGTCTGGATTACGTCTCATGTTCGCCATACCGTGTCCCCATTGCACGATTGGCAACGGCTCAAGCCACAATTCGAAATAGTCGGAAATAATGATCTGGAACAAAGCTTTAACCATAGACAAGACTTAGTTATTAAAAATGAATTAAGGCAGCATCTATGGGTTGATGGCATAGTTAACCTATGATAAACGCCAGTAAGCTATCGTTCAGCGGACATATTTTTTTTAATGTTTTTTTATAAGCAAGGGCAGGATCATTGCAACGTAACGAAAGATCACATCAACCTTATCGCCAAAATCGCAATGCGGTGCATTATTCCGTGGCTCAGCCGCGCGGATTTTCCAGTTACGCACCAACGATTTTAGGTGGCATTATGTTGATGGTGGCTTTTGGTGTTGCTGGACACTACATGGGCCAAAGTGCCGATGCAGCTGTTGGTCCAGGCGAGAGCTACATTGCTATTGCACCTTCGACAATTTTGCTGACCAAGGGGTCATTGCTACCTGATGATTCTGGATTTGATATCGTCAATTTGAATTCCCTGCGCCGCCAAGAAGTGGTTGCTGAAGGCAAAGGCGATTACGTTGATAGTGATCCCGGCGAAACCTCCGAAGTCGTTGCGATGATTGTTCCACGTCAAAAACCAAAAATGGCCGTAAAAATTTCGCCTGCCAGTGTTGATCTTTCCGGCAAAGAATTGAAGTCTGCCACCAAACGCTTGGCGCTGGCACCATCTGATGCTAAAATCGAAAAAACCTTCAAACTCAATCCAAGCGAAAAGAAAAAAGTCGTGGCGCAGCGCCGCGTGCGTTTGGCCGAAGAAAATTGTCTTGCCCGTGCAGTGTATTTTGAAGCGCGCTCTGAATCAGACCTTGGTCAGATGGCCGTTGCTAAAGTTATTCTCAACCGTGTTAAAGCGCCAAACTATCCAAAGTCGATCTGTGGTGTCGTTTATCAAGGCACGCACCGTCGCAATTCTTGCCAATTCTCATTCGCTTGTGATGGTTTGCCAGACGATGTGAAGCAACCGGCGGCTTGGGCGAATGCCAAGCGCATTGCCCAAAAGGCGCTCGCTGGTGATCCGATGACCGCGAAGATGAATAACGCTACGAATTATCACGCTGATTATGTAAAGCCAAAATGGGCGAAGAGCTTGCGGAAACTCGTGAAAATTGGCAGCCATATTTTCTATTCCGATACCTGATCTTTCAGAACTCAAGCGGAACAATAATTGAATTTTCCTCCCTCTTGTGGAGCGGCCAATTGCATTTGGCAAAGAGCCCTCTTCCGGCCTTTGGCCACCTTCTCCCATTGGTAAGGACCAACAGGAGAAGGCCTATAATTTCAACGCCTTCCCCCGCACACCTTCGTGTGGGAGAAGGTGCCCGAAGGGCGGAAGAGGGCACTTACTTTGCTATATGCAATGGTTCCGTATGAGCTCACCTTGCTCTAAGGCATCAGCGTAAACGGCGCGCCTTCAAAAGCGTCAGCCCCGCGTCCGATAGCAGCGATGCTTTGCGTCATGCGCCCTTCCCGTGCCAATAGCTGATCGACATGCGCTGTAATCAAACGATTGGGCGTGGCTGAAGGTGAGGCCCGCCGAAGTTCCCAAGCGAGTTCTGCCTCCGATGCTGTAGGCCGCAACAAACACAATGCAGCATATGCCGCCGCTGTCGACCGGCTGATCCCCGCCCAGCAATGAATGACCATTGGTTTTTGGCGTGGCCACGCTTTTATAAAATCGATGAGCCGCTGTGCATCATCCAAGCGCGGCGCTTCCAGACCCGTCGTTGCAGCGCCAACATCATGAAACGACAAGCGCAAATGATGCCTGTGTTCAATCCCTTGAAAACGTTGATGCGGCATATCTGGGCTCAACAAGCTGATAACATGTGCTGCGCCGTGAACATCAATTTGCTTTTGTGCCGCATGGAGCGGGCAGACAATAATCATTTTACGCGACCAGCTCCTTGACCTTAGCCAAATACTGGGTGGTTGCTGAAACTGCTGACAATGGCATCAACTCAAAAAACAATTTTGATCCCGGTCCTGACAGGCCTTGCGGACGACCAAAGAATTTTTCAGATTCTGGAATGCTAAAGCCAGCCAACTGTGTGGCTTCTAAATATGCTGCCATTTTATCTGCTTGCTTAATCAGTGCATCGGTTTCCGGCGTATTGCGCGCAGGTAAACCAAAGCGAATTTGAATGGCCTCCATCAAGCGGTTTTCAAAAGATTTATAATCCAAACCAAGGGCTGCTTTAAATGGCGAGATCATATCACCAACCACATACTCGGGTGCATCATGGAGCAGGGCCGCTAGACGCTGCTCACGACTGAAACCAGAATTGACATGATAAGCTATAGCCTCCACAAGCACGGAATGTTGCGCCACGGAGAATGCATGATCACCTTTGGTTTGGCCATTCCACCGTGCAACGCGGGCGAGCCCATGCGCGATGTCTTCAAGCTCAACATCGAGTGGCGAAGGATCAAGCAAATCAAGCCGCCTTCCAGATAGCATCCGCTGCCACGCCCGAGGCGCTGCCTTATTCATTTTGGCCGCACCAATAATTTCACGGCTTTGTGGCGATGGCAATCCACGAGATGATCATTAAACAACCCACACGCCTGCATGAATGCATAAACAATTGTTGGTCCCACAAACCGAAACCCACGCTTTTTCAAATCCTTTGAAATTTTTTCAGTGAGTGCCGTTTGTGGCGGAACTTCTCCTAAATTTTTATAAGAATTTTGCACCGGTGCACCATCAACAAAATTCCACAAATAAGCGGAAAAATCCGGCATCGCCAAATAGGCTTGCGCGTTGGTTACAGTAGCATCAATCTTTAAGCGATTGCGCACAATGCCGGTATCCAGCATCAGCGCATCACATTTTGCTTTGTCGTAACGGGCTATGATTTCAGGATCGAAACCATCAAACACTTTGCGAAAATGCTCGCGTTTGCGGAGGATCGTTATCCATGACAATCCGGCTTGAAAACCATCAAGGATAAGTTTTTCAAACAACGCACGGGAATTATATTCGGGAACGCCCCAGTCCGTGTCGTGATAATGCATGTAAAACAGATCGCTGCCGCACCACCCACATCGGCAAACGCCATCCTCATGTTGAACAGCACTCATTGCGCAATCTCTGGAACAGTAAGATCAATTTTAAACCAGTCGGGCTTCCGAACCTGGATTGAAACGCCATCAGCAAAGAGTGGTGAACTTGCTTCCGCCAAACGGTCAATACGAAACAAACCAATGCCGACTTCTAAAACCTGTCCGATTAACATATCGCCACTGTGAATTTCTGCACTTGAGACCGCATTGCCTTGAAACGGCAAAATCCGAGACCTCGCTGTGCCGCGATGTTCCATCCGCGAGACAATTTCTTGGCCAACATAACATCCCTTGGCGAAGGCCAAGCCATTGAGTTGATCTAAGTTAGCCTCATGCGCAAATTGGCCAACGATGGCATTGGCGGTGGGAATGCCAAGCTCCTTGCAATATTCAGCATAACCGCCGCTTTGCCAAAACGTGCCAAGCGGCGCAATCGCTCGCCAACCCAAGCTTGGTAGGCGCGGGTCTTGATAAGCGAGGCGCCCCGCAATCGGCGTAAGGCAAACCCCAATTTCTAAATCTTCCCGTATCTTCAATTCCAATTTTGCCCGCAGCCGATAGAATGTGAGCTTTCGCAAGAGCTCTGGCGCTTGTTTACGATCGCAATCGAGAAGTACGGTTTCGCCATCGAGGACCGCAAACATATCATGCAAAATCTTGCCTTGCGGGCT